>JBOGIN010000371.1:0-4576 GCA_050742275.1 Vicinamibacteraceae bacterium | reverse complement strand
GTGCAAGAAGGTGCTGTGAGCCATGAGTCTGACACTGAGCATCGTGATGCCGGAGCGTGAGATCCTCCATGAGACGGTGGACGAGGTCGAGTTGCCCGGCTCCGAGGGGTACTTTGGCGTCCTGCCGGGACACACGCCGCTCCTTGCCACGCTGAAGATTGGCGAGCTCTGGTACCGTAAGGGGCAAGACAAGCACTACGTCATGATTGCCAACGGCTTCGCGGAGGTGTTGCCAGATCGAGTGACGGTGCTGGCCGAGCTGGTGGAGCGCGCCGAGGACATCGACGTGCCGCGCGCCGAAGCCGCCAAGGCGCGCGCCGAGGAGCGCTCGCGGACGCCGGAGGCAGGGCTCGAGTACGAGCGCGTGCGCGCGGCCCTGGAGAAGGCAAACGCGCGGCTGCAGGTGGCACGACACGCGCGTGCGCGCGGCTGAGGCATCATTCCGCACGGCTCCGTTCTATCGTGGATCCATGCGCATTTCCTGGGCCGCTGCCACGCACCCGGGCCTCCGACGGTCCGTCAACGAGGACGCGTTCAGTGCGCGGCCCGATGTCGGCTTCTTCATCGTCGCAGACGGCATGGGAGGCCATGCCGCCGGTGAGGTGGCGTCGCGCCTCGCCGTGAAAGAGGTCGAGGAGTTTCTCACGGCCGACCAGCCTGCCGGGGCGGCGGTGACCCCGTTGGAGCGACTGCGCCGAGCGTTCTTGCGCGCCAACCAAGGCTTGACCAGGGCGATGCGCGCCGAGACACGGCTGCGCGGCATGGCGACGACGGCGTCGGCGGTCCTCGTCGAGCACGGCGACGCGGCCATCGCGCACGTCGGAGACAGTCGAGTGTACCGACTTCGACAGGGCCACCTCGCGCAGCTCACACGGGATCACTCGTGGGTGCAAGAGGAGGTTGATGCCGGTCGCCTCTCGGTCACGGAAGCCCGCTACTCCATGTGGCGGCACGTCGTCACACGCGCGTTGACAGGGATGGAAGATCCAGCCATCGATGTCAGCACGTTCACGCTCGAGCTGAGCGATCGCGTGCTGCTCTGCTCCGACGGTCTGACGACAGTCGTGGGCGACGATCGGATCCGTGACATCCTCGCCGGTGAAGATGGCTTGGAGCGCGCCTGCGGCGGTCTCATCGACGAAGCGAACCGCGCCGGCGGTCCGGACAACATCACCGCCATTGGCCTTCAGATCGATGATTTATAACCTGCGGCAACTCGTGCGCTACCGAGCGCTCATCCAGAGCCTCGTGGCGCGCGAGCTCAAGGCGCGCTATCGCGGCTCGGTTCTCGGCTTCTTCTGGTCGTTCATCAATCCACTGCTGCTGCTGCTGATCTACACGTTCGTGTTCAGCGTGGTGTTGCCGCGCCCGATGAATGAGAAAGGAGAAGAGCTCAAGCACTACGCGCTATTTCTGTTTTGTGGCCTGCTGCCGTGGACCTGGTTCACAGCATCGCTCACGGATGCGGCGAACTCGCTGCTCGCGGGCGGCAACCTGATCAAGAAGGTGCTGTTTCCGGCGGAGATCCTGCCGATTGTGTCGGTCCTCGCCAACATGATGCACTTCTTCTTCGGGCTCCCAATCTTGCTGGCGTTTCTCATCTACTACCAGCAGCCACTCCATCCTGCCGAGCTCCTCTGGTTTCCAATTGTCGTGCTCGTGCAGCTCCTCCTGACGCTCGGTGTCGGTGTGTTCCTGGCGGCGCTGACGGTCCACTTTCGCGACATCAGGGACATCCTCGCGAACCTGCTGACGTTCTGGTTCTTCGCAACGCCAATCATCTACGAGATGGCGTTCGTGCCGGAGAAAGGCCAGAAATTCGTGAACCTGAATCCGTTCACGCACCTGGCCATCTCGTATCAGGAGATCCTGTATTACGACGGGCCGTTTGGACACTGGAAGTGGCTCTTCGCGCTGGCCGTTGCGGCGCTTCTCGTGTTCCTCGTGGGATACTTCTTCTTCGACCGGCTCCGTGACTCTTTTGCTGAGGAAGTATGAAGAGACCCCCTGACGAACGACAGTTATGAATGCCATTGAAGTCTCCAATGTCTCGAAGCTGTACCGACGATTCAACCATCGCCGGCAGTTCGCGACGCTGAAGAGCGCGATCATTACCGGCAGCCTGATCGGCGAGCTGCGGCCAGACGAGACGTTTCGCGCGCTGGAGGATGTGTCGTTCTCCGTGCCGCCTGGAAAGACGTTTGGCATCATCGGGCGGAACGGCTCCGGCAAGAGCACGATGCTCAAATGCGTTGCGGGGATCACGCGGCCGACGACCGGATCGGTCGTCGTGCGTGGCCGGATCTCCGCGCTCATCGAGCTGGGTGCAGGATTTCATCCGGAGATCTCCGGCCGTGAGAACGTGTTCATCAACGGCATCATGCTCGGCTTGTCGAGGGCGGAGGTGGCGCGGCGCTTCGATGCGATCGTGCGGTTCGCCGAGCTCGAGACGTTCATCGACGCTCCGGTCAAGACGTACTCGTCGGGCATGTACATGCGCCTGGGGTTTGCGGTGGCCATCAACGTGGACCCGGACGTCCTCCTGATCGATGAGGTGTTGGCGGTGGGAGACGAGGGCTTCACGCACAAGTGCCTCGACAAGTTCGGGGAGTTCCGGCGCCGCGGCAAGACGATCCTGTTGGTGACCCACGGGCTTGGCATGGTGGAGCGCTTCTGCGACGAAGCGCTGTGGATCGATCGGGGCCGTGTGTGCGGCATCGGCGATCCGAAGCGCGTCGTCGACGCGTACGTGACCGAGGTGGAGGCGAGCGAAGAAGCACACCTGGCCGCGGAGGAGGCCAAGACACGTCTGGCGGCCGCCGCCTGCGACCCTTCCGTCTCTTTGGCCGATGTTGCCGTGCCGGGTGAGCGCGTAGCCGGCGGAAACGCGCCTCCGGTGAACATGTTCCTGGCCGCCGAGGGACGATGGGGGACGCGAGAGGTGGAGGTCGACGATGTGACGCTCCTCGGCGGGGATGGGCAGGCGGTTCACATCTTCCACAGTGGGGACCGCGTGACGGTGCGGCTCTCGGTCCACGCGCGTGATCCTGTGCGCGACTTCGCGTTTGGTGTCGCGATTTTCAACGCCGACGGCGTATGTTGTTATGGGACGAACACCAGCATCGAGGAGCTCCAACCGGAGGTGGTCCGCGGGCGGGGCGAGGTGCGGTTCGTCATCGATCGCCTGGATCTCACGGAAGGCACGTACAAGCTCGACGTTGCGGCCCACAAGCTGGACGGGTATCCGTACGACTACCATCGCCAGCTCTACACGTTCCGCGTCAAATCCCGCTTGAAGGACGTGGGGGTGTACCGCCCGCCCCACGCGTGGGAGTTTTCCGAGAACGTGCGGCTGCGGCGCGCCGACGGTCCGGTGGGTTGGGAGCACAGTCGATAGACAGGCCGCGCTTGCCATGAGACGAGGCGAGGGCACAAGATCCAGTAAATGGAGGCACCGATGAGATATCTGAGCCTGTGTGTTGTGAGTGTGAGTGTGATTGGAATCGTGTCGACGGCGGGCGTCGCCAAGACGACCGCGTCGGGTCCGGCGTTGGCAGCGCAGTCTGAAACGGCGGCGACAGCGGCAGCCGACGTGAAGGATGCGGAAGGGAAGTCGCTCGGCACGGCGGAGCTCAGCGAGACGCCCACGGGTGTGATCGTGACCGTGAAGCTTTCTGGGATACCGCCAGGCGAGCACGCCCTGCACTTGCACACGACGGGACAATGTCAAGCACCCGACTTCAAGTCGGCGGGCGGCCACTACAATCCGGAGTCGAACACCCATGGGTTCAAGAGCCCGAAGGGCACGCACAAGGGTGATCTCCCCAATGTCTACGTCGATGCCGACGGCACGCTGAACGTGGATGCGTTCGTGTCAGGCGTGACGCTTGCGCCCGGCGCCCAGAGCTTGTTGGACGACGATGGGACGGCGATCGTCGTGCACGCCAAGCTGGACGACTACTCCACCGATCCAGCCGGCGACGCCGGCGATCGCATTGCCTGCGGAGTCGTCGAGAAGAAGTAAGAAGTAAGACGCAAGGCGTAAGGCGTAAGAGGTTTGAGGTTGACGCGGAAGCGACGTTCGCAAGACCTCGAACGTCTGACCATCCTATGACTCGCGTTCCAAGCGCCCCCGTCCTGTCGCTGGATGACGCTGCGGCCAGTGTGGCATCCTGGCGGCGCCACGGGGCGTTGGTCGTGTTCACCAATGGCGTGTTCGACCTTCTGCACCCGGGCCATGTGCGCTATCTTGCCGCTGCCCGCGCTGAAGGGGACCGCCTCATGGTGGCCGTGAACTCCGATCGTTCCGCCCGGGCCAACAAGGGATCGCATCGCCCCATCGTTCCAGAGGCTGAGCGCGCCGAGCTGGTGGCGGGTCTCGCAGCGGTCGACGCCGTGCTGCTCTTCGACGAGGAGACGCCCGCGCGCGTCATCGATCGGCTGCAACCGGACGTCCTGGTGAAGGGCGCAGACTGGGCCCACGATGAGATCGTCGGCCGTGAGACAATCCTGGCGCGCGGCGGCCGTGTCGTCCGGGCGCCCATCCAAGCGGGCCACTCGACAACCGACATGATCT
>JBOGIN010000370.1:0-3158 GCA_050742275.1 Vicinamibacteraceae bacterium | reverse complement strand
GTCGCCGATCTGGCTGGCCCACGCCTGTAGAAAGGCCTTCTCCGTGGCTGTCTTGGTTTCGTTCGCCGAGTTGGCGAAGCGCGCGTCGAGCCGGGCGGCGACCTCGACGGCCTGATTTGGCTCGGCGACACGGAGTAGGTACCAGCCGACACTATCCCGATCCGTCGTCCGCGCATCGTTGACGTAATCGTAGTGAACGAACATCTGGTTCAGATCAGCCCCGGTCGTCCGCCCGTCGTAGATGCCATCGATGGTGAACTCCCAATAAGAATCGTCTGCCTTGCGCCAGGACGATAGCCCCCGCAGCGGGATCCGATCGCCCACCTCCCAGTCGAATCGCGCGGCGAGATCGCGGCCGACGATACAGCCGGTGCGGTCGGCGAGCCAGGCCTGTCGCTGGTCATGCGGGAGAAGGTACTGCCGATGCATCTCGAGGAAGCGCTCTGCGTCGACAGCGAGCTGGACGAACCGCTGCTTCGAATCCTGGTATACCGCACTGAACCAGGTCACGTGGGTGACGAAGGCCACGCCCGGTGTGGCGGCGATTCGTTCCTGGTAGGAGAGCGGCAGCGGCCGGCTGAAGGACACCTTCTGGAACATCATGAGGCGGTCGGTGCCGGACAACTCGGCGCCGTAGGAGAAGGCGCTGCGGGTGGCCATCAGCAGGCCGAAGAGCAGGAAGGCGACGAAAATCGACAGCGCCGTGAACGCGGCACGGAGCTTCCGGCGTGTCAGGCTGCGCCACACGAAGGGAAGGAACTTCATATGTATGTCGTGTACGACGCGTCGTACACGACATGTTACACTCCCGTACGATGCGTTGTCCAGATCCAGCGGTAGTCGCGGAGGCGGAGGAGATCCTGGCGCAGTTTCGAGCCCTGCGTCGCGATCTCCATCGCGGCCCGTTGGCGGACGCGGAGCGGGCCGGCCTCACGGGGCCTCAGGTCACGGTGATGGCATGTCTCGTCAGCAAGGGACCGGTGACGTTGACTGAGCTCAGCGCGGCGCTCGGAATGAGCCACAGCACGGCCTCTGGAATCGTCGACAGGCTGCAAGCGCGGGGTCTCGTTCGGCGATCGCAGGATGCGGCAGACCGCCGGCGGACTCGAATCACGGTCACCGAGATCGTGAACCGCTACGTCAGCCAGCTCCAGACCGGCCCGTTCTGGCGGTTGGCAGCAGCGCTAGAGCGTGCCAAACCAGAGGAGCGACGGGCGATCAAGAAGGGCTTGAAGCTGCTGCAGGACTTCCTGCGCTGACCTGTCTGCTCTGATGAACGTCCGGGTACGAAGGCATGATTGCGCATCCGTCGTGAGCGCCAGCACCATCATCACGTGCAGTATGTTGAGGACGTCGACGGTAACAATCTGCGTGGCATGGCCGGATGGCGGCCTGCATACAATGATTGCAGGGTGGATTGCGCGGTGCTTTCCTATGCACCGGCTGGTGAGCCATGAGTGGAACACGCAACAGCCAGCGTAATGTCGAGACTCCGCCGCCGGCGGCGCTCGCTCATGGAAACCTTGGCGCTCAGGTGAGCTATCAGGAAGCTCCACTCGTGCCGGAGCTTAGCCGTGCCGTCGTGTGCACCTGGACGCTAACGATCTCAGGCGGCACTGACGCTCACATCCAGCGCGTCCTTCCCGACGGCTGCGCAGACATCGTGTGGTTTGGTGAATCCGATCCGGTCGTGGTCGGTCCAATGACCGGACATTCGCTGGCACCGCTCGCTCCCGGCACCAGATTGTTCGGCATTCGATTTCGCCCCGGCTGGGCGCTGCCCCTCTTCGGTGTTCGGGCAGATGAGCTCGCCGACCAGCAAGTTCCGCTGCGCGACGTGTGGCCTTCGTCCACGGCCGATCAACTCACGGATGACATCGTCCGGCAGCCGTCGCTCGCCGGCAAGGCAACCATCACAGGCCGGTCCCTGGGCTCTCTGCTCGATGCGCGGCGCGCGCCTGACCCAGCGGTCGTGCAAGCGATTCATTGGCTCGCAGAGTATCCCGGCGTGCGAGTGCAGCGCGTGGCTGAGCAGCTCGGCATGAGCAGCCGTCAGTTCCAGCGGCGTTTCGTCTCCGCCGTCGGGTACGGCCCGAAGCTCTTTCACCGAATCCTACGCTTCCAACGCCTCCTCGCACGGGCAGAGCAGGTCGGCCCGCAGCAAACAGCCTTTGCCGCGCTCGCCGCCACCCTCGGCTACGCCGACCAGGCACATATGACCCGAGAGGTCATGGAGCTCTCCGGCGTCACACCACGTGCGCTCCTCGGCCGGACGTCGAGCGCGCTGGCCATGTCGGAATTGTTCAAGACGCCCCTCGAATGGCGCGGCCTGAAGGCAGCGCGCGACGCTGACTGGACTAATCGGTGACGCTCCCGGGTTGACCTGCTTCGACAAGCAGAGACCCTCCAGTACGCCCTGGCCGATCCGGCACGGTGACCTTGTCCAGAATCTTGAAGTCGGCGCGCATGGTGCTCTGGGTGGCCGTGCAGGCGATATACCCGCGGCGGGCGCTGTGGTACCGGATGTGCGGGTTGTGCCGTTGGACCTGCTCCCAGTTGCTGGCGACGTCACTCCCGTCGCCGGACGACGTCACGGACGTGTTCGTGAGCTCGACGCCAATCGTCTCCGACTCCGGATTCGTGAAATCGAGCTTGAGATCAGCGCCGTAGTGCACGTGCACATCGCCGGAGAGCACGATGGGATTCGGTGCGCCGGTCTCCTTCAGCCGCGCGTAGAGACGCCGGCGCGCCACGACGTAGCCGTCCCACTTGTCCATGGAGAAGCGGCCGTTTGGATTAGCGCCTTCGAGGTCACGCGCAAAGGTAGGGACCTGCTGGCCGAGCACGGTCCACCTGGCGCGTGCGGACGCCAGGGTGTCGAACAGCCAGCGCTCCTGCTCGCTTCCGAGCATCGTGCGCGAGGGATCGACCGCAGCGGCGCAGTCGGTGACCACGGCATCGCCGCAGCCCTGATCGGAGCGGAACTGCCGCGTGTCGAGCACGCTGAGATCGATGAGGTTCCCAAAGCGCAGCCTTCGAAAGAGCCGCATGCCTGGACCGGCCGGGAGCGTCGCCAGGCGCAGCGGCATCGACTCGTAGTACGCCTGATAGGCTGCCGCGCGTCGCAGCCGGAACAGCTCTGGCGGCGTATCGTGCTC
>JBOGIN010000369.1:0-4503 GCA_050742275.1 Vicinamibacteraceae bacterium | reverse complement strand
CGCGAGTACCAGGACGACGCTCTGGATGATGCTCGGCGCGGTCGGGTTCGTGCTGTTGATCGCATGTGTCAACGTGGCCAACCTGCTGCTGGCGCGCGGCACGGCGCGCCAGCGCGAGCTCGCGATTCGACTGGCCATCGGTGCGTCGCGCGGTGCCGTCGTCCGGCAACTCCTGACGGAGAGCCTGCTGCTGGCACTCGTCGGTGGCACGCTCGGCGTCGGCCTGGCGGCCGCAGCCATGCGTGCGATTCTCGCGGTGATGCCGCCGGGCCTTCTGCCGGCGGAAGTGGACGTTCAGCTGAGCGTTCCTGTGCTGCTCGTCACGCTCACGGCCTGCGTGCTCTCAGGCGTGCTCTTCGGCCTCGCTCCAGCGTGGCAGGCACGGCGGACCGACGCCAACGCGGCCCTCAAGGAAACCGGTCGAGCCCTCGGCGACGGACGGCATCTCCTGCGCCGTACGCTGGTCGTGGTCGAGGTCGCGCTGGCGCTGACGCTGCTCACCGGCGGCGGTCTGACGATTCAAAGCCTCATCACGATTGCCCGCACCGAGCTCGGGTTCCGGCCCGACGGCCTGTTCACGTTCTATCTGCCGGTGGAGGACGACCGGCTCAAGAACGCCGACGCCATCGCCCTCGATTCGTTCTACCGTCAACTCGCCGAGCGGCTGAGCGCGGTTCCATCGGTGACGTCCGTGTCCTACTCGAGCGGCGTGCCGGTCGGCGGCGCCTTCGCTCCGATCCCGTTCACGATCGTCGGCCGGCCGGTCGCCGATCCCTCGCAACGTCCTAGCACCCGCTTCAACCAGGTGAGCCCGGACTACTTCGAGACGTTCGGCATCGGCATCATTCGCGGGCGGCGGTTCACCGGCGCCGATCGTGCCGGCACAGCGCCAGTCGCCATCGTGAACGAGACCTTCGTCAGACGCTTCCTTCCCGACGTCGATCCGCTGAGCCAGTATGTCGTCCTCGCGCAGTTCGAGCCCGGCGTCACGGGCCTCGGGCCCGGCATCGAGTGGCAGATCGTCGGGGTGTCCCGCGACGTCCGCAACCTGGGGCCGGCGAACGACAGTCTTCCTGAGATCCACGTGCCGTTTGCGCAGAGCACGTGGGCGCGGAACTGGATTGCGGTGCGTACCGCTGGCGATCCCAGTCTCGTCCACCAGCCGATCGCGGCCGTCGTAGGCTCGATCGACCCGGATCTGCCGATGGGCAGCGTCAGGACGATGGACCAGGTCCTCGCCGCATCGGCATCGACGTTGCGCGCCCGCTTCACGACCGCCCTGTTCGCCGCCTTCGCGTTCGTCGCCCTGCTGCTGGCGGCGGTCGGCATCTACGGGGTCATCGCGTTCGCCGTCGCGCAGCAGACACGCGAGATCGGCCTGCGTCTCGCGCTCGGCGCCGACCGTGGGCGAGTGGTGCAGCTGGTCCTGCGTGATGGCATGAGGACGGCACTCCTCGGCACCCTCATCGGATCCGTGGGCGCGTACTTCGTCGCTCGCGGCATGCGCGGCATAGTGCCGGGCGTCGCGCCCGGCGACCCGACCGCCTTCATCGTCGTCGCGGCTACCCTGATCGGGGTCGCTTTTGTCGCGTGCCTGCTGCCCGCGTCACGCGCCGCATCCGTCGATCCGATCACGGCGCTCCGACAGGAGAGACCGTGGCGTTCCGCCGCCTCGAGGTACGAGCCGACGTCCCGCCGCGGATCGACGACGGCGGCCGTTCGTGTCTCCTCGTCTCCAATGAGATACGACGCGTGCGCAAGGCAGTTGAGATAGAAGCGCTCGAAGATCATGGGCTCCGCCTTGGGGAGGGGGTCAGGGATCAGGTCAAGGGATCAAGGGGTCAAGGGTCAAGGGAGGGTGGTTCGAGTAACGGCGGTGTACGTCGGCGCGGCGTTGCTCAATCGGTCCTCTTACCCCGTGCCCCCTAGATCCCTAGATCCCTTCTTCAATCGTAGACCCGATCGATGCGGCTGCCCAAGCGGCAAAGAAGCTCGTAAGGAATGGTTCCAATCGCCGCCGCCATCTCGCGCACGTCGATGCGCTCCCGCTCCTGCCGGCCGAGGATCACGACCTCGTCTCCAGGTGAGACTTCCAGACCGGTGACGTCGACGGTCAGCATGTCCATCGAGACCGCCCCGACGATTGGGGCACGGCGGCCGCGCACGAGCACCCACGCGCGGCCCGCGAGGCGCCGGTCGAGACCGTCGGCGTAGCCTGCCGGCACAACGGCCAGGGTGGTTGGCCGGTCAGCCTGATACCGCAAGCCGTAACCGACACCCTCGTCTGGCCGCAGCCCCTTGACCGCCACGATGCGGCTGGTGAGCGAGAGCACGGGCACGATCTCGAGCGTGGTTGCGAGCGGAGGGGGCACCACGCCGTACAAGAGCAGCCCCGGGCGCAGCGCGTCGTACCAGACGCGCTCGTCTCGCAGCAGCGCCGCGCTGTTGGCAGCATGCGCGTCCGACGGGTGCAGGCCGAGCGCGGCCAGCAGCCGGCGCGCCGCCTCGAATCGCTCGCGCTGGCAGGCGAAGGCCTCGCTCTCGGGATCGTCGGCGGTGGCGAAGTGCGTGTAGACCGCGTCGATGGCCAGGTTCCGGCTCTCGGCGATCGCCGGCAGCGTACGGCGAAGGTTGTCGTGGCGGAACCCGAGCCGGTTCATCCCGGTATCGATCTTCAGCTGGCAATGGAGCAGCTCGCCGCGCGCCTCTGCGGCCTGTTGGAGATTCCGCGCGGCGGTGGGCGTCGAGATGGTGGGGATCAGACGGTGCGTGAAGAGTCCGTCGAGATCGCTGATGCCAAGCGCGCCAAAGATCAGGACCGGCACGCGCACGCCGCCGCAGCGAAGCTCGATCCCTTCGTCGATGTCCGCGCAGGCGAGCATGGACGCGCCTGCCGCTTCCAGCGCGCGTCCCACCCGCACCGCGCCGTGCCCGTACGCGTTGGCCTTGACGACCCCGATGATCTCGGGCGCCGTACGTCTCGACTGGCGCGCCGCGTCGATCGTCAGCGCTCGAATCGTCCGGTAGTTGGCCTGGAGCGCGCTCAAGTCGACGCGTGCCACCGTGTGCCGGGCGGCTATGGAGACCTCCACTCGAGATTCTCGAAGCGCGTCAGCTCCTTGATGAACGCGAGCTTCACCCGGCCCGTGGGTCCATTGCGTTGCTTGCCGACGATGATCTCGGCAATGCCCTGTTCCTCCTGGGGGGTGTTCTCGCGCTCGTAGAACTCCTCACGATAGATGAACACGACCAGATCCGCATCCTGCTCGAGCGCGCCGGACTCACGCAGGTCGGAGAGCTGCGGCCGCCGGTCGGATCGCGTCTCCGGCGCACGCGAGAGCTGCGACAGCGCGAGGATTGGCACATCGAGCTCTTTGGCCAGGCCCTTGAGCGATCGCGAAATCTGAGACAGCTCCTGCTGCCGGTTTTCGACGCGCCCCCGCGCCTGCATCAATTGGATGTAGTCGACGATGAGCAGATGCAAGCCGTGCTCGGCTTTCAGGCGCCGGGCTTTCGCGCGCATCTCGAGCACACCAATCGCGGCCGTATCGTCGATGAACACGCGGGCATCGGCAAGCGTGTTGACGGCCTGCGCCAACATCGCCCAATCCTTCTCGGCCAGGTGACCCGTGCGGAACCGGTGAGCGTCGATCCTCGCCTCTGACGTCAACAACCGCGTGAACAGCGCCTCCTTCGACATCTCCAGGCTGAAGAAGCCGACGGTCATGTCGGTCTTCGTGCCCACATGCTGTGCGATGTTCAGCACCAGGCTGGTCTTCCCCATGGAGGGCCGCGCCGCAACGATGATGAGATCCGCTGGTTGGAAGCCGGCGCTCATCTCGTCCAGATCGGTGAAGCCACTCGGGACGCCGGTCAGCAGGCCTTTCTGCGACTGCAGCTTCTCGAGCGTGGCGAAGCTGCCGTGCACCAGCTCGCGCAGCGGCACGAAGCCGGTGCCTAGCCGGTTGTCGGCAATCTCGAAGATCCGGCGCTCGGCCTCATCGAGGATCTCGCTCGGATCGCGCTCGGCGTCGTAGGCCTCCTGCAGGATGGCATTCGAGGCGAAGATCAGCCGTCGGAGAATGGACTTCTCTTTGACGATGCGCGCGTAGTACTCGATGTTGGTGGAGCGCGGCACGCCGTCGACGAGGCGCATCAGGTATGCGGGGCCGCCGACTTCCTGAAGATCACCGCTTCTGTCCAGCTCGTTGGCGAGCGTCACCGCGTCGATGGCCTGCACCCGCTCGCTCAGATAAATCATCCGCTCGAAGACACGGCGATGCGCTTCGCGGAAGAAATCTTCCGGCCGCAACAACTCGACGGCCTGGTTGATCGCCTCGTTGCGCAACAGCACCGCGCCAAGCACGGAGCGCTCCGCTTCGAGGTTGTGCGGTAAGGCGCGGTCGAGCGTGGCAGGGTCCATCGGTAGGATTACCTTACCAGACTCATCGAGAGGTGCAGCCTGTGAATTTCCTGTGGAAAAAAGGTGGGAAACCGGTAGAG
>JBOGIN010000368.1:0-4952 GCA_050742275.1 Vicinamibacteraceae bacterium | reverse complement strand
GCGTGACTACGCTGCCGAGCGAGGGCTGGATGTTGGCCAGGCCGTTGATGCCGGCCTGGACGAGAAGGCGCAGCAGTTTGCCGCGGCGGGAGAGATTTATGTCAGAAGCGACCGATGACCGATGAGTGCGCCGAGCGGCAGGCTACCGCCCTTTCGCCATTGGCACGATTTGAATCACGGTTGGATATCGCTCTGGCTGAGCGCCTGGCCTGGGGTCCAGGTAGCCCTCGGCGTTGCCCCACGTGTAGTCCTTCACCGTGACACTGGGCGGAAACGCCATGCGATTCTCGTCGAAGCGGCCCTCTTCGAAGATGTGGACCGGCGGCGAATCGAAGACGCGGTTCCCCCGCGAGCGGAGCGACTTGTTGTAGAAGCTGACCACTTCCGTGTAGCTCGCCGTCGCGCCGAAGACGTAATACCGTTGCCCTTGGCCGGCACTATACGACCTCAGAAATCGAGCGCCGGAGAACAGGGGAAAACCAAGTGTGGCTGCTGTTGGCACTGGCTCGTCCGGTGTCAGGACGTCCTTCGCCGAGCGTCGGGCTTGCGCCGTTTGCTTGGGGCTGGCGGACGTATTGCCAGCACCAGACTGGGTCGACAATGGCTTGTCATCCGGGGTCTGCGGCGGGCTCTCCACCTCTCGTCCCGTGAGCTTGTCCTCCGGAATCCGTCGGTCTCGCTCAGGCGGTGGCGCCTCGCTGTCAGGACGCTCGCTCGGCTCCGGCTGCGCCGGGGCCGGTGGACGCGCGGTTCTGTCAGCAGGCCTGGGAAACGGCTGTGGCTGCTGCGCGAGTGCGAGGCCTGGCAGCATGGCACTCGTGAACAACAAGGTCATGACAAGCTCGAGTCGGGGTGCCATTCGTCCAGTATAAAGGGAACGGGGACCAGGCGTCAGGGGTCAGGATTCAGGAAACGGGAAACCGGAAACGGGAAACTGGGAACAGGAAACGGGCTTGGCTCGCCGGAGGCGAGCGAAGGCAGGAAACCAAGTGGCCGGTTTCGCCGTAAAATAGGATGGTATGACGAACGCGGTGAAGACGGCTTTCCTCCTCGGTGCGCTGAGCGGGCTTCTCCTGCTCCTCGGCCAGTGGCTCGGTGGCTCGGGCGGCCTGGTGATTGCTTTCGTGCTGGCGATCGCCATGAACTTCGGTTCGTACTGGTTTTCCGACCGAATCGTGTTGCGCATGTACAAGGCAAAGGAAGTGGGTCCCGAGCATCCGCTGTCGCAGGTCGTCCAGCGCCTGGTACAGCGTGCGGGCATGCCGATGCCGCGCGTCTACGTCATCCCGGACTACTCGCCGAACGCGTTCGCTACCGGACGCAATCCGCAGCATGCCGCCGTTGCCGCCACCGAAGGGGTCCTCCACCTGCTGGACGAGCAGGAACTGGAAGGCGTGATGGCGCACGAGCTTGCGCACGTCAAGCACCGCGACATCCTCATCAGCTCGATTGCGGCGACGCTTGCTGCCACGATCATGTTCGTCGCACAGATGGCGCGGTTCGCCGCCATCTTCGGCTACGGCGGCCGCAGCGACGACCGCGGCGGAAACCCGCTGGCCCTGCTCGTGGGGGTCATCGTGGCGCCGCTGGCGGCAATGCTCATCCAGGCCGCCATCTCCCGCTCACGCGAGTTCGCCGCGGATGCTGGCGGCGCCGCCATTGCCGGCAACCCGCATGGCTTGGCGCAGGCCTTGCGTAAGCTGGAAGGCGCATCGCGGCGCGTGCCGCTCGATGCCAACCCGGCCACCGCGCACATGTTCATCGTCAAACCGCTGTCGGTTGCGGGACTCTTTTCGCTGTTCAGCACGCATCCGCCCACGGACGCTCGAATCGAGGCGCTGACCCGGCTCGCCCCGTGAGGGAAGAGAACCGCGTGCTTTTTCCCTGACGGGGCGTCAAATTCGGGGTCTCGGGTTAGACTGTCGTCTGCCGTCAGTGGCGCCCAACCCGAAAGTCCTGCTCGACTCGGTGGCCGAGGCCGTCTCCGACGGCGAGGCCGTAGACTGGTCCGCCGCCGATTCCCACACGAACCACCAAGGAACACGCCATCTCTTGCGGCAGCTCCGGCTGATCGCCGACATTGCCGGCGTCCATCGTGGCGCGTCGGAGCAAGGCGACGCCGGGACCGCGGCCGCGCTGACTTCGTCGGGCGGCGCCACGCAGCGCGCCGGTCTCCTCCCAGCCAAAACGCTGCTGCCGCGGAAACAGTGGGGGCATCTCCAATTGCGCGAGGTGCTCGGCCACGGTGCCTACGGCGTCGTGTTTCGCGCGTGGGACTCTCGGCTGGACCGAGAGGTGGCGTTGAAGTTGATTCCCGACCTGTCGGATCGCAGCTACGCGGAGGGCGTCATCCACGAGGCCCGATTGATGGCACGCATCAACCATCATGGCGTGGTGACCATCTACGGCGCTGCGCGCATGGACGGGTTCGTCGGACTGTGGATGGAGCTGGTGGAAGGTCAGACGCTCGAAGCGGACCTCCGTCAGCGGGGCCGTCTGAGCGCGCGCGAGGCGGCGCTGGTCGGTCTCGACGTGTGCGAAGCGCTGGCCGCCGTCCATGGGGCTGGGCTGCTGCACCGTGACATCAAGGCGCAAAACGTCATGCGCGACCGGCGCGATGGCCGCATCGTCTTGATGGACTTTGGCGCGGGGCGCGAGCGGCCGCTTCCGGGCGGCGTCGAGGTGGCGGATCTCGCCGGCACGCCGCTCTGCATGGCGCCCGAGCTCTTTCGTCGCGGTGCCGCATCGCTGCGGAGCGACATCTACAGCGTCGGCGTGTTGCTCTTCCGCCTCGTCACGGGCAAGGCGCCGATTGCGGCGCGATCGATCGATGACGTGCGGCGCGCGCATGAGACCGGCGAGGTCCGACGCCTGCGCGACGAGCGCTCCAACCTGCCCGCGGGATTCGTCCACATCGTCGAGCGGGCCCTCTCACCGGACGCCACGAAGCGCTACGGAAGCGTCGGTGAGTTGGAGCAGGCGCTGAACGGATTCATCAGCGGCGGGCAGGAACGCACGCGCCCCGCAACCACCCGCACCCGTTGGTACGACTCCCCTCGCTGGGTGGTGCTCGGAGGTCTGGCGGCGCTGTTGGTTGTCTTGACGTTCGTCTGGCTCGCTCTCCGCGGGCCTGAGCGGGGGGCCGGCGACGCGTTGCCGCGAATCGCGTTCGCCGTCTATCCGCCCCCCGGCGGCGAGTTCGACAGCCTGGCGATCTCGCCGGACGGCACACGGCTCGCCTTCGAGAGTGAGGGACGCCTGTGGATACGCGCGCTGAGCGGCGTGCAGGCGACCGACGTGAACAACTCCAATGGCGGTGTCGATCCGTTCTGGTCACCCGACGGCCGGTACATCGCGTTCTTCAAATCGGGCCGGCTGTGGAAGGTGTCTGCCGATGGCGGAGAGCCGGCCGTTCTGTGCGACGCGCCGCGTGCGCTCGGCGGCTCCTGGGGACCCAACAACACGATCCTGTTTGCCGGCGAGCACGGGGAGGCCATCTACCGTGTCTCAGCGTACGGCGATGCCCCACAAGCGCTGCGCACCGCAGGAGAGAACGGACTCTATGAGTTCAGGTGGCCCGTCGTTCTGCCGTCGGGAAACGGCTTCGTCTACTCGGCGCAAGAGGGTCCCGAGGCTCGACGGGCCGTCTACTTCGCACGCTTCGACGGCACGACCGATCGCGCGCTCGTCACCAGCAACTCGAACGCCTACGCTACCAACGAGGCGCTCTTCTACTTGAAGCAGGGTGTGCTGTACGCGCATCCGTTCGATAGCGAGCGCGGCCGGCTCACGGGAGAGCCGACCCAGATCGGCCATCGCCTCGATCCCAGCCCCTACCAGCAATTCCATGCGGAGTACACCGTATCGCCGGAAGGAGTCGTGGCGTATCGCGGTGGACGCCAAGTGGACCGCGAGCTCCGCATCGTCGACCGGGCCGGCCGCACCCTTCGTGTGCTCGGCGAGCCGGGAGAGTTCCGTGACATTGCGGTCTCGCACGACGGGACCAGGCTCGCGTACGAGGAGCGCGACGCCGCCGCCGGCACGACCGACATCTGGGTTGTCGACATCGAGCGCGGGGGCCGCACGCAGATCACCTGGGGCGCGGGCGATGACACCTGTCCGGTATGGTCCGTTGACGATCGGCACCTGCTGTTCTTGGCCCACGGCGAAGGATACCCACGACTGTTCCGGAAGTCCGCCGACGGGAACGGCCGCGCGACGGAGCTGTTCCAATTTCAGGCCGACGTGCAGCCGTTCGACGTATCCGCTGACGGCCGATGGTTGGCGTTCCAACGGCTCGGCCATCAGACTACGTGGGACATCCACCTCCTCAATCTCCTGGCTCCGCCCGAGCGTGCTGCCCTTGGGTCCGCCAGGGACGAGGCTGACCCTTCGAGTGGAAGGATCGACGAACGCATGACCATCTTCCATCGCACTCCGCACGCGGACGATGAGCCGAGATTCTCGCCGGGTGGTCGCTTTCTGGCCTACTCATCGCGCGACTCGGGCGATCGCTTCGTCTTCTTCGAGGAGGTCGACCGCACGACCGGCCAGCGCTGGCGGGTCTCGCCGTCATACGGACGCCAGCCGCAGTGGCGCGCTGACGGCCGGGAGATCTATTACCACGGTGCCAACCGCATGCTCATGGCGGCGCCGATCGATCTCTCAGGCGAGGCGCCACGCGTCGGATCGCCCACGCCGCTCTTCGAGCTCGCGTTCCGTGGATGGGATCTTCGATACCACTACGCCGCGTTTCCAGACGGCCAACGATTCGTCCTCAACGCGCCCCGCGAAGGCTCATTGCCGCTTCCGGCCACGATCGTGCTCAACTGGGATAAATGATCAGGCGTCAGGGATCAGGCGTCAGGGGTCAGCAGGGATCAGGCCTGATGCCTAGTCTCTGTCCACCGGCTCGTACCACAACCGCTCGAACTGCGCCGTGGAATCACCCG
>JBOGIN010000367.1:0-5265 GCA_050742275.1 Vicinamibacteraceae bacterium | reverse complement strand
CACTTGAGAGCTCGAACCTTGTCACAATCAGCCAAGTTTCTCGCTCTCAAGGGTTCGAGAGGAGCTGAGCATTGACTTCAGTCGTCGTCACGAATCCTAGCCCACCGAAGACGAGGTTTCTCGTTCTGCTTCTCCTGTCCGTGCTCCTCACAGGCGGTCACGGTCGTGCCTCGGCTGCTCGACAGGATGCCGACTCCTTGCTCGACCTGACTGCCGATGAGATCCCCATCGTGCAGATGTTGGTTCCTGGCTTCACGGTCAAGGAGCTGCCAGTCTCTCTGAACAACATCAACGCGCTTCGTTATGGACCCGACGGGCGCCTCTATGCCTTGGGGTACGACGGCCACATTCACGTGCTGACCGAGACCTCCGGAGACGGCATCGAGGACAAAGCGGAGCGCTGGTGGGGCAAAGATCCGCTGCTCATCCCGGTGGGTATGGTCGTTGCCGAGGAGGGCATCTACGTCACGTCTCACAAGAAGGTCTCCCTCTTGAAGGACGCGAACGACGATGGGAAAGGCGATACCGAAGAGGTGATTGCCAAGGGTTGGAAGGGGCCTGCGGTATACAGCGGCACCACGGACAGCGGCGTGGACGCGTTTGGCATCGCCCGCGATGACGCAGGCAACATCTTCTTTGCCTTGGGCGCCGCAGATTTCACGAACGCCTATCTCGTGGATCCCAAGGGACGTTCCCAATACGGCCTCAATAGTGAGCGGGGAACCATTGTCACGGTCCCTGCCGGGAGCCGGACGCGGGACGTCTTCTGCACCGGCACACGATTCCCTGTGGCCATGGCGTTCAATAAGGAAGGAGACCTGTTCGCAACGGACCAGGAGGGGGCGACGTGGCTGCCCAATGGGAACCCGTACGATGAGCTGCTGCATCTCGAGGAGGGACGGCACTACGGCTTTCCTCCGCGACATCCCACGCATCTCCCCGATGTCATCGACGAGCCGAGCGTCTACGACTACGAGCCGCAGCATCAGTCCACCTGCGGCCTGAGCTTCAATCTGCCGGTCAGCGGAGGCCGCACGTTCGGCCCCGAATGGTGGAGGGGCGATGCGTTCGTCAGCGGCTATTCGCGAGGAAAGATCTACCGCACGACACTCGTGAAGACGCCGGCAGGCTATGTTGCACGGAACGCCATCGTCGCCTCTCTCAAGGCGCTGACCGTGGACGCGAGCGTCTCACCCCACGGCGACCTCGTGGTGGCAACGCATTCCGGCTTGCCGGACTGGGGACACGGCCCCCACGCCAAGGGCCGTCTCTTCAAGATCGTGCACAGCGGCCAGGACGTCCCGAATCCGGTCGCCGCCTGGGCAGCCAAACCCGATCAGCTGAGGATTGCTTTCGACAAGCCGCTCCCAGCGCGATACGTGGAGGATCTGGCGGACTACATTGCCATTGAGTTTGGCCAGTACGTCGAGGCTGGAGACCGCTACGAAGTGCTTCGGCCAGGCTACAAAGCGGTGGAACAGCAGATGCGCTTCCCAAGGCAGCGGCTGCCGGTGAAGGACGTCCATCTGTCAGCCGACCAGCGGACCGTGGTGATCGAAACGTTCACGCACGCCGCGCCTGTGAGGTACGCCGTCACGCTACCCGCGTTCAGCGGAGGTGCACAGAGCAAGGAGGGCGTGCGGCAGATCCCGGCCATTGACCTCTCCTACGACCTCAGCGGGGTGGCGGTGACCTGGCAGCAGACGAGGGGAGGCGCCACATGGCGTGGATGGGTCCCTCACCTGGACCTCGGCGTCAGCCGAGCGCTGATGAAGCCTGCCGCAGAAGGTGCCGAGCTCGAGAACGTGCTCACCAAGCCGGGCAGGATCACCTGGCGGACGAAGCTCAATCTCTGGAACATGCTGCGGCCCGACGTCCAGCCGGCGTCCACGCTCGACTACGAGCTGCCCGCAGAGGACGTGCGTCTCACCTTGAAATCGAGCGAGCCATTGGCGATCAAGGCAGGCTCGGCAGTCGTCTCGAAGTCGGTAAGGAAGGGTCGACTCCATGAGACGACCGTGACCTTCGAGGATGTGCGGAAGCAGGCATACTTGCTCGAAGTGTCGATGGCGATCTCGGGTCAGACGCCGATCCTGGAGGTGCACTATTCGACCGGCGAGGATCCGCGACCGCGGGCTCTCCAAACGCATCGATTTCTCGCCTCCTGGCTCGAAGACATCTACGGTCCAGAGATACGCCCCGAACAAGAGAGCACCGAGCTCGCCGGCGGCAGTTGGTCGAGGGGCAAGAAGCTGTTCTTCGGAGAATCCACGTGCGCTGTCTGTCACAGCATCGAAGGCAAGGGCAACCCCATCGGACCCGATCTGTCGAATCTCATCTACCGAGACTACAAGTCCGTCTTGAAGGACATCCAGGATCCAAGCGGCGCCATCAACCCGGACTATGTCGCCCACGAGGTGACGCTCGGTGACGACCGTACGATCGTGGGGATGGTCTCTTACAAAGGGGATTCGGTAGTCGTTCGAGACGTCACCGGCAAACAGACGACCGTGCCACGGTCAGCAGTGCGGCGCATCGAGCCGCGATCAACCTCCCTGATGCCCTCCGGCCTCGACAAGATGCTCGGAGCGGCGAAGATGAAGGACTTGATGACGTACCTGCTGACCTCTCTGGAGCCTGCCGAAATCGAGTTCCCCTTCCTTCCTCCGATGCGCAACGCCACCGAGGTGGCGGCGGTGCTCGGGAACGGCGGCGGCGGCGGCACGGAACCGGGTGAGCGGGTCAAGCGCTTAAGGGTCTTGTGGGTCTCTGGGCCCAAGGATCACGGCCCAGACGAGCACGACTATCCGCTCCAGCAGAAGCGGTGGACGGAGCTGCTGTCCTCGGCCGACAACGTGACGATCACCCCTGTGGAGGGCTGGCCGACGCCGGAGCGCTTCGACAACGCGGACGTGGTGGTCTTCTACTGGAACTATCCGGATTTCACCGAAGCGCATGGCAAGCAGCTCGATGCGTTCTTGAAACGGGGCGGCGGCCTCGTCTATCTCCACTATGCCGTGGATGCAACGGCCAACCCCAAGGCACTGGCCGATCGTATCGGGATGGCCTGGAAGGGCGGCGCCGCGAAGTTCAGACACGGTCGCGTGGAGCTCGATTTTCCTCGTGAGGAACACCCCGTGACCAGAGGGTTCGAGAAGACGATGTTCGAGGATGAAAGCTACTGGCAATTGGTGAAGGGGAACACGGACGTGAGCGTCTTGGCGACCGGCCGGGAGGAAGGCAAGCAGATCCCATTGATGTGGACGAAAGAAGGACCTGCTGAAGGGAGAGTGTTCGTCTCCATTCTCGGACATTACAACTGGACGTTCGACGACCCGCTCTTCAGGATTCTGCTGTTGCGCGGTCTTGCCTGGGTGGGCCATCAGCCCGTGGACCGCCTCGTAGATCTGGCGACGCCAGGCGCGAGGGTCAGCAAGTAGAGAATCGCCATGGAACCGCGTCGCTTGGCCGCACGATTGTTCATCGTCACTGGGGTTCTGGGCCTGCACTTGCTCCTGGAGCAACGGCTCTCAGGCCAGGAAGGCTTCCTCGACGGTCTCTACCTTCTCGAGAACCGGAAGACGAGCCGCGTTTCGTCGTATGACGCGTCCGGCGCCAACACCGACTGGATTACCATCGCGCCGGGCGAAACCAAGACGCTGGCGGACATCCGGGGAGCCGGCGTGATTCGCCGCTTCTACATGGCGCCGTTCGCGCTCGATCGAATGCGCTACCGGAAGCTCGTCCTGCGGATTTACTGGGACGAGGAGGAGGCGCCCGAGAAGACACCCTGTGTCGAGGTTCCGCTCGGCGACCTCTTCGGCTGCGGCCTGGGCACGCTGAGGCGCTTCCGCTCGCTGGTCGTGAACGTGAACCCAGGCCTCAACTCCGCCGACTTCGACGGCATCGTGTCATACCTGCCCATGCCGTTCGAGAAACGGGCGCGTATCACGCTGGAGAACGACGGCAACGTTGGGGACTTTCGGCTCTGGTACCACTTCGACATCGAGCACTATCCGGAGGGAGGGCTCCCGCCCAACGCGGGCAGGCTCCACGCGCAGTGGCGTCGTGCGGCGCAGCCTTCTGTGCGGGAGGGCAACCCCAAGAACACGACCCTGGGAAATGCGGCGGTGAAGAACACCGGCAAGGACAACTTCGTCATTCTCGACGCAGCGGGACAAGGGAGCTACGTGGGCTTGTTTCTGACCGTGGACAACATCGCAGGAGGGTGGTACGGAGAAGGCGACGACATGATCTTCGTAGACGGGGCGACCTGGCCACCCACCTATCCCGGAACGGGACACGAGGAGATCTTCAATAGCGGATGCTGTCCAGAGACCGAGTTCGCCGGGCCGTTCACCGGCTTTTATCTCATCGAGAACCTGCGCGGCAACTTCGGCGGCAAGAATCAGATGTATCGCTTCTACGTGAACGATCCCATCCGCTTTCAGAAGTCGATTCGCGTGACGGTCGAGCACGGCCATGCGAACAACTTCGACAACGACTACACGTCCACCGCCTTCTGGTATCAGAAGGACCCGCACAAGCCCTTTCCTCGCATGCCGAATGCCGACGCGCGACTGCCGCAGTGGCCGGACAAGGTCGCGGAGGCGCTCGCGGTGGAAGCGGATCTCGAATCGGAGCTCGCCGCCCTGACCAAGGATGGCGGAGCTCGGCTGAGCAAGGAGGATGCGGCCCTGTACGAGGATCTCCGAGCCGCGCGCACCACGAGCTTTCGGGCCCTGCGCTACGGCGACTTCATTCGCCGTGTCTCCGCATTCGAGTCGCTGGTCCGCCGCTACCGACGCGCGAGGCCGGACTAGTCCGACCTGAGGTCGCTGGTCGCAGCGTCCTGCGCAACGCGTCTGGTTGCGTGACTGGCAAGGTATCATGTTACCTAAAGACCTTCGAGCGTAAGACGCTGCCGTTTTCCAGCAGACGTCCGATGCTTCGAGTGGTTCAGGAGAGCGAGCTACCATGCCGGTCGGCATCGTGAAGCCGTTGGAGAACGTCAGCCTCGGTGAGCAGGCGTACCAGCTTATCAAGCGTCAGATCGTCGAGGGCCGATTGGCGCCCGGAGAGAAGCTGGACATCCTCGAGCTCTCCAAGGCACTGGGCGTGAGCCGTTCTCCGATCAAAGACGCGCTCAACCGGCTGGCGCTCGAAGGCATGCTGACCGTTCATCCCCAACGAGGAACGTTCGTCAGCACCATCGCAGCCGACGACATCGAGCAGCTTTTCGACGCGCGCTTGATGATCGAGCTC
>JBOGIN010000366.1:0-3936 GCA_050742275.1 Vicinamibacteraceae bacterium | reverse complement strand
CTAAAGGCGGCCCCTACTTGAATTCTTTACAGGCTCTTCAGGCCCCGCGTCCTGACCTAGCGCGTGCTTGCGGCTCGACCCCAGAAGATAAACGTCCCAAACCTCGTCGGGGTGGCGACGTCCATCGCGCCATCCTTGTCGAGGTCGATCGCGAGGGCGTGCGAGCCGACGCCGGAGCGATTGTGAATGAGTTCGGGAACGAGCTCCGCTCCACCGGCGGCCTTCCGATTGCGGACGGTGCGATACCAATAGAGCACCGGGTCCCCATACGAATCGGGATCCGTGTGGCTGTCCAGATGGGACCAGAATCGCTTGCCGACGATGAAATCCTCGATGCCGTCGCCGTCGACGTCCGCATGGGCGGACCCGTGCAATTGCGAGAACGTGACACCGCCAGCGTTCTCGGTTCCGAAGTCGTCCATGACCATGTGCTCGACGAACGAGATCGTGCCGTTCGCATCGCGCTTCTGCTCGAACCAGGCAAGCCCCCAGCCATGCGCGCTGAGCGAGGTGACCACATCGTTGAGATCGTCGCCGTTCACGTCGTAGACGGCCATCACACTGCCACCGGCGCTCGTGCGGCCGGACGCGCGTGCGAACGCCTGCGGGTGATACGTCCAGCGCTTCTCCGCGCCGCCGGACACCGGCTGCTCCCACCAGCCGTAGGCATTCAGGATATCCACGCGACCATCGCCATTCACATCGCCGGCGCCGACGCCGTGCGCCGTGGCGTAACCGGTGTCGGAGACCGTGTGAACGGTCCAGGACGCGGTCGGGTCGGTGGAATCCGGCTCCGCATATCGCATCGCGTCCTCCGCGCCGTAAACCAGCTCCGGCTCATCGTCGTTGTCGACGTCGGCGAGCGCGGCTATCTCGGTCTGCTGCGCGGTGGTGACGCGATGACTGTCCCAGCGACGCGTTTCGCCTTGGGGATTCACATACAACGTGGCGCCGGCGTTCTCACCTGAAAAGCTCGCATTGAGCACGTCCGCCCAGCCGTCGCCCGTGAAGTCTGCCGCAAACTGCATCCACGCATCCGACGCGTAGTCGGTGGACGGATTCTTCGTCTGCGCGAGGTAGATTTCGCGATACTCGGTATAGTCGGGGCCGAAGTACACATACGGGCCCGAGACCAAATCGAGAACGTCGTCTTGATTGAAGTCCGCGGCGGCGACGCCCCAACTGTAATAGAGGTCGCTCACACGCTGCAGGCGAAATCGGCTCGACACCTTTTCCGCCGCGCGCCGCTTCTGCCCGAGATCCTTGTACGCCACTGCTTTGAAGCGCACTTCGCCCGAGCCGGTTGCGTGCAACGCCACTGGGCCGTAGCGTCCCGCCTCCTCCTCCGCAACACCGCCGGGGCTGCTGCCGCCGTTGATGAAGGCCCGGACGATGTTCGCGTCGAGAACGATCTCGACGGTGTTCCACTCACCAGGGCGCAGGCTCGTGTCCGGCCGCGCGACGGGCAGCGCCACGGCCGTGTCGCGTGCCCCGCGGCGACGAGCGGCGCCTCCATCCGTGTCCGCTTCCGGATCGGGCGGCGGTGCGATGCGCACAGTGCCGCCGCCGCGACGGAGCGGTGCACGTTGAACGACCTCGCCCTTCGCATCCAGCGTCACCGCGTATGGCGCCTCATCTTCGTCGGTGAGTGGGACGTAGATTCCCTTCATGCCGGTCGCCGTCTTCTCGGCGCGAAGCAGCACCCCTGCTTGGCAACCAGCGGAGCAGCGGAAAGACGTAAAGAACGCCACATCCTGATACGAGCGATCCAGGACGAGCCAGCCGCCGCCCGGCGCTTTCGGCATTCCGATGATCTCACCCTGCTGCGCGCGCCAGTCGGCCGCGCCAAGGACGTGCCACCCTGTGAGCGTGGAGCCTTCGAACCTGGTGTCGGGCTGGAACGAGGGGCCTGAAGCCTGCAGGGCGGTGCCGCCGACGAGAAGCCCCACCGCCAGTGTGAGGAGCATCGAGATGCGTAGTGTGGTCATGGTTCCGCTCAGCTCTCCAACGCCATCTGAGTGACGACCTGAATTGCATGCTCTGGCGTGGACGAGGTACCGTGCTCCGAGTCGACGTAGCCGGAATAGCCCGCCTCGCGAAGCGTGCGATAAATGTTCGGATAGTTGATCTCTCCCGTGCCCGGCTCGAGACGCCCCGGCACATCGCCAATCTGCACGAGGCGAATCCAACCTTCGTCCAACCCGAGCTTCAGGTTGTTGATGATGTTGCCTTCGCTCAGTTGCAGGTGATAGATGTCGAAGTCCACCTTCACGTGCGTGTGCGCCGCAGCGCTCACGACATCGAAGGCGGCCTCGGCAGTGACGATCGCGATCTCCGGCGACTCGACGCGATTGAGCGGCTCGAGCACCAAATGGACGCCGTGCTCCTTCGCGAGGTCTCCCGCTTTCCGGAGTCCCTGGATCAGGTTCTCGCGCTGCGTCTCCCAGGGGATGTCGTCATGTCTCGCGCCTGGGAAGACGATCGCGTCCGCGCCGCCAAAGCGCTGCGCCATCCCAACGCCCAGCGCCAGCTCGTCGAGGTACTGCTGTTCGGCACCAGGCCGGGTCAGGCCCGACGTCCTTCCAGTCTTCCCACTTCCTACGACACAGGAGCAGGCGAGACCGATGTGTTGTTGCGCCTCAAGCATCGCCTTCTGCTCTTCATCGGAGGCGCGCCAGAAGCTGTAGGCCTTCACCTGTTGAGCGGCGACGGCCCGGATCCGCTCGTGCTTCGGCACTGATCGATCGAACATGATCTCGATATTGATCGACGTGGTGAAGGGAGGCGGTGTCTGGGGGCGAGGGCGCGGAGCCTTGAGGGCAAGGGGAGCGAGCGCGCCCGCAGCCAGGAAGCTACGCCGGTTCAGGGGACTGCTCGTTTCAGCCACGGTCACGAGGCTACCTCCGAGGCTACGGGCTCAGTCACGGCGAATGAGGTTGTTGTCGATCAGCCAGGTCACCGCTTCCTGCACGGCCTCGAGGGAGCTGTAGCGCGGTTCGTAGCCCAGGCGCGCCCTGGCCTTCTCGATGCTGCAGTGTGACGAGTGGCTGATGTGGTTGAATGTGACTTCGGCGTCCGCGTCGGACGCGGTGCGGCGCCAGGCATCCCAGGGCAGGAAGCGCAGGCGGGCCTCCTGATCGAACCACGCGGCCATGTGCTCGGCGTAGCCCCGCAGGGTCAGGGCGGCCGCCGACACGACGTGGAAGCTCTCACCGACCGCGGCATCACGGTTGTCGATCCCCTGCAAGAACGCCTGGGCCACATCATCGGCGTGCACGTGGTGCAGCGTTTCCATGCCGAGATGCGGCAGCCGCAGCTCGCGTCCGGCGGCAAGGTCCGAGTACACGTCGAGGTTGAAGTTGGCGGCCGGATTGATGGGCACCCAGCCCGACCCGACCAGATGGCCCGGGTGGAGCAGCGTCACGGGAAACCTGTTCGCGCGCGCCTGTTCCAGCAGGTAGCGTTCAATGGCCGCCTTGCGGCGGCCGTAGTCGCCCAGGGGACGCCTCGGTTCGGCCTCGGTCGTTGGCACCCGTACGCTGGGACCGTGCACCCAGATCGTTCCGCAATGGAGGAAATGCCGTACAGCGCCTCGCAGGCTGTCGACCAGATGTGTCGCGCTCTCGAGCGTGTAGCAGATCAAGTCGACGATGATCTCCGGTCGCAGGTCGGCGATCCTCCGACCGAAGCTGCCGTTGGCGTCTTCGGCCGCGCGGTCCAGCGCGACATGCGCCACCCGCGCCCAGGCCGGATGCGGCTGGTAGGGCTCCCGTTGTCTCCGGCTCACGCATGTCACCTCGTGCCCGGCCTGCACCAGGCGTGGCACGAGGTACGTGCCGAGATGTCCAGTTCCACCGATGACGACGACTCGCACGTGGTTTCTGCTACCTTTCACACGGACGTTGGACCAGCACTGGACGAGCGCTCAGCTGAGGA
>JBOGIN010000365.1:0-9132 GCA_050742275.1 Vicinamibacteraceae bacterium | reverse complement strand
TGCGTGGCGTGCTACGAGGGTCGATCCGGTCCTCGCCCTCCGGCTCGGCTGAACTCAGAACACGCCTGATTGGGGCCATGCCAACGCGAGCTGGCGTAGCTGCGCGATTCGACGAGTCGGATTCGGTTCTCTTGCGCGGAACGAGGTCCCTTCTGACTCGAGTGTTGCGTGGGAAGCGACTACCGAGTCGCCGCAGCCACCCGTCCCGCTGGTGCCGCTGGCGAATTGCGGCTCACCACATAGGTCCTCTGTAACGCCGAAGGGGCTTTCTATTCGCGGTCGAGCCCGTGGAAATACCCTTGGCGATTACAGGCGAGTCGACTTCAGCATCGCGGCCGAATGCACCGCCGGATGTTTGGTTCCGAAGCTTCGAACCTCGCGGTGGCGCTACAGCCCGTCCCCCGGCCGGACGCGCGCTGGATGGCGATTGCAGATGCACCACCGCACCAGCTTGTATTTCGGCACGCACACCTACTGGTGCCTGTGCGTCGGGGCCGTCCTGTCGGGGGTCGCCCTTGTCGTGAGGGACGCACCCGCGCCGTCCGTGACAGCGCCGTCGAAGCCGTGAGTGTCTCCGCCTGCTGGTGAGGCTTTGCGGAACTCTGAACAGGCGGGGACCACACGCTTTCGTGCGCATCAAGCCACCCGCCGCAGCCCGTCAAGCTGCCGCGACCACCCGTCCAGCTGGTTCCAACTGGCGAAAATCCGGCTCACCAATCCTCACGTGACGTTATTCCTCGCGAAGCACCACCATCGGCTCCACGAGCGCGGCACGCGTGGCGGGAACCAGTGCGGCCAGTGTGGCCACGGCCAGCACAACGCCGATGACGCCAGCGAGCGTGACAGGGTCGAACGTGGAGACACCAAATAGCATTCCCGACAGTGCGCGGGTGAATGCGAACGAGAGCGCCAGACCGCAGAGGCAGGCGGGACCAACCACCCGGAGGCCCTGCATGACAAACTGCTGGATGATGTCGCGGCGCAGCGCGCCGAGCGCCAAGCGCAACCCGACCTCGCGCCGGCGAAGGCTGACGACGTAGCTGAGTGTGCCGTAGAGCCCAATACACGCGAGCGACAGCGCGGTCACGGCGAAGAGTACCAGCAGCACCGTCCGCAAGCGATCCTCTGTGTAGGCGTCGCCGATCCGCTCCTCGAGCGGCGCGATGTCGTAGACGGAACGGAGCGGATCGAGCTCCTTGATCTTGAGACGCACGGCCTGCGCGAGGGCCAGCGGCTCGCCGCGCGTTCGCACGAGGAAGTCCAGCATTGGGTTTGCAGCGCTGCTGCACCCATACACTGTAGGCCCCGGCGCACGATTGAGACCTCGCTCGCGCGCATCGCCGACGACCCCGACGATGCGGCTCGGTGGCGACGTGCTGTCGATCTCCGCCAGGTGGAGTCCGACAACAGAGGGCCACCCTGAGAGATACTGGGCCGCGAACGTGCGGCTCACCATCACGTCGCGCGTGACGAACGTATCGCCCTCGGCGTTGAGGCGCCAGCGGCGGCACAGCTCGCCCTCCAAAACGGGAATCTGCATCGTCGTGAAATACCCGGGCGAGACGAAGCGCGCCTCGGCCGCCATGCGCTCGGTGGTATCGCCGCGTGCTTCGACGAGCTCGAACGTGGCTTCAAATTGTTCCCGGACACCCGGCAGCTTCGTACTGGTGGCCACCGCGTCAACGCCTGGCAACGCCTGCAGCGCTTCAATCGTGCGGTCGATGCGCTGGACGAGACGGTGGTAGTCTCCTGTCTCGCTCCAGCTCGCGCTGACGCGGAAGGTCAGCACACGACTCGGCTCGAACCCTGGATCCACGCGCGCGAGCTCCTGGAAGCTGCGAACGAGCAGTCCGGCGGCCGCGAGCAGCGTGACCGAGAGCGCGACCTGTGCACCGACGAGTACCCACGGCAGCGAGCTGCGCGTCGCGATCTGCGTACGGCCCGCCTCGCCGAGCGTGCCCGTAACGGTCTCGCGGGCGGTTCGGATGGCCGGGAGCAGACCGGAGAGCAACGCCACCGTCACCGTGCTGGCGAGCGTGTACAAGAGGATCCTGCCGTCGAGCGTGATCTCCTCGGTCCGCGGCAGGTCAGCCGCCACGGAGCGAAGCGCCGCAGACGCGCCCGCGGCGACAACCAAGCCGAAGGTGCCGCCGGCAAAAGCGAGCACCGCCGTTTCCGTGAGGAGCTGGGCTGCCACGGTCGCACGCGATGCGCCAAGCGCGAGCCGAACCGAGATCTCCTGCCGGCGGTGCGCGGCGCGCGACAGCAGCAAGGCCGCAATGTTCGTACAGGCGATCAACAGCAGCACGGATACGGCGCCGAACAACAGCCAGAGAGACGAGCGGACGCCGCGCACCATCGTTGCCTTGAGCGGCGCCACGTTGACGCCGATCGTGGCGTCGGGGTCCGGATACTGCTCGGCGAGCTGCGCCTGCACGGCCGCCAGGTTGTCGCGGCCCTGCTGGAAGGTCACGTTCGGTTTGAGACGGCCAATCCCGTCGTACCACGTGGCGTACCGGATCGTGGCCATGCGGTTACTGCGCTGAACGGGGAACCACAGGTCCACGTCGCGGTCGGGAAACAGGAACGAGGGCGGCATCACGCCGATAATCGGGAACGACTCGCTCCCGATGCGCACGGCCCGGTTGAGGACATGCGCGTCGGCGCCTAGGCGAACGCGCCAATAGCGATCGCTGATCAGGACGGCGGAGGGTCCTCCGACGCGATGCTCGGCGGCAGTGAAGCCGCGTCCCAGCGCAGGCGCCACACCCCAGACCTCAAGAAAGCGAGGCGCCACTTTCGCGCGCTTCACCCGCTCCGGCAGATCACCGGAGATCTCGGAGACATCCTCCGTGTAGTAGCCGGTGATCGCCTCGAACGTCGTATTCAGGCGATTCCAGTCTTCTAGACGGACAGGCGCGATGCCGGTTTCAGACGACTGCTCCTGCGTTTGATTCACCCGCATCAGGCGATCGGCATCAGGAAAGGGGAGCGGTCGCAGCAGTACCGCGTCGAGCGCCGAGAAGACGGCGCTATTGGCGCCGATGCCGAGCGCAAGTGTCAGGACGACAGTCGCGGTGAAGACGGGCGTGCGGGCCAGCGTCCGCACGGCATAGCGAACGTTGCGGAACAGAGCGTCGAGCCAGCCTGCGATGTCCACGTCGCGTGTGCGCTCCGCCTGAAGCAGCTGCTGTCCGAACTGCTGTCGCGCATGACGTATCGCCTCAGTCGCGGTGAGCCCCTCTGCGCGGAGCTGCTCGGCGCGCTCCACAATGTGGAAGGAGAGCTCGTGGTCGATCTCCCGCTGCAACCGCCCAGAACGGATCGTATTCACGAGACGTCGCAGCCAGGACATGCGTGCTCCTCTCCGGCACGGCGACGGACTCGGCCGACTCCCTGGTGAACCTCATCCAGGAGCCTCTTCCAGGGTGAGCTGGTCGTCGCGCACTGAATACCTGACGACGTATACCTATATAGCTATGCCTTTGTCAACGCACGCGTGCGTTGAGCGCGCCACGCTCGAGGCAAGCGGCAACGATCCCGAGCGCACAGCCTCTTCCTGGCTCTCGTACGCGGCTGGATAGAAATGCCCCGCGGGCGATCCCGGAGAGGTGGAACATGAAGGGGACCTATACCTAGAGGAACTCGACGTGATTCTCCATCTCCTCCGCCGTGAGGACCTCGGCAATCAGCATCGCGCCTCCGATGAGCAGCCCGATCGCCGCATCGGGAGGCGCGAACAAGATGCCGGCGTGAGGCACTCCAGCGGCGTGCAGGCGCAGATGATCGGCGTCGGCGGTGATCAGGACCCTGCCGTCTGCCTTTGCAAACGCGAGCAGCGCGGTGTCTGACGCGCCGAGCTGCTCCACTTCACCAGCAGTTGAGGCGTCGATCCCACGCGCACGCAGGCCGCGCACGACCACGTTCGGTATGTGTTCGTCGGTGAGAAAGCTAGGCCTCGCCACGCAGCGTGCGGAGCTTCTGGTCCCGCAGGGACGGTGTGCGTGCGCGGAGCGCCTCGGCGAAGGCGCGGTCCTCTGTCATGCGCGCGTCGATCTCCTGGCGGTGGTCAAAGTAGTAGGCCAACGCCGCGTACACGTCGGCGAGGGTGAGGTCGTACTCGGCAGCGATTTCATCCGCGCTCTTCCCAAGGCGTTCGTGCCAAATCGCGACGTCCTGCACGGTGATGCGACGACCACGGATACGAGGCTTGCCGCCGGCGGTGTCCGGCGTCAATTGAATGTGGTCGTCCAACGCTTTGCTCGACATACGCCCATTCTAGCCCGCCAGCGGCCCTGGCGCCGATCGAGCTCCGTGATCGTCGTGTCGTCGGTCTCCAGCTCGCCCGTGGTGAGAAAGACTCGCAGCAGAGCTGCTTACGCCCGGGGCGCGGATTCGCTCAGCTCCACGCCCGGAGCACCTCGTCGCTTCCGATCGGGCATTGGCCCTGAAATCGGACAGCGACGGGTGCGTCGATCCCTCAGTAGACAGCAAAGCATTAAGGCTGAAGGCGTTATGAGGCTAGTATGCGGGTGCAACGCTAATTGCTGCTAAAGTTGCTGAAACAGAGCACGTTAGTGCCGGAGTGGGTTCTCGTCCCACCCACGTGGCTTACGATACAGCCAGTAAGTTATTTAGTTGCAGTAATTTAGATATGGCGGAGAGGGTGGGATTCGAGCTCTCGATCGCCCTGTGCGTTCAACAAGTTGCGGGATCTGAGTCGCCGGGGATGCCGTGATTGCCAGGAACGCCGTGGCGCATTGCCCGGCATTGCCAGGGGCACTGACGGCAGTCGCGTCCATTGTAGGAAGGATCAGGCGCCGCAGCAAGGCACAGAGACTGCGCAGAGCTTCGGACGGGCGGGATTCTGTCCGCAACGCTGGTCCTCAGGCGGTGCTGGTGGATGACGGAATCGTCAACCGCATCGGCTTGGATGGCATGCCCCATGGCCGGAAACAGTGGATTGTGGTCCGCGGAGTTGAGTTGGAAGTTGGGAGCTAACGTTGTTGAAGCGCGTTCTGTGCCTTGGCCCACGTGTCCTTGAGCGTGACGGTGCGATTGAACACCGGCGTGCCGACGCGGGTGTCGAGGTCTGTGCAGAAGTAGCCGTGGCGTTCGAACTGGAAGCGCGAGCCGGGCCGCGCGTTGGCGAGCATCGGTTCCACCTTGGCGCCGGTGACAACTTGTAGGGAATCCGGATTGAGTTCGGTCAGCGGATCGCGGCCGCCCTCGCCGGGATCCTCCGAACGGAACAGATGGTTGTAGAGGCGGATCTCGGCGTCGGAGGCGTGCTCGGCCGACACCCAGTGGATGGTTCCCTTCACGCGCCGGCTCGCCGTGGCTCCGTTCAGCGACTCGGTATCGATGGTCCCGCGAAGTTCGACGATGCTGCCGCCGTCGTCCTTGACGACTCGCTCGCACTTTAGGATGTAGGCGTAGCGCAGGCGCACCTCCGCGCCGGGTGAGACACGGAAGAACTTCCTCGCGGGATCCTCCATGAAGTCGTCGCGCTCGATGCAGATCTCGCGCGCGAACGGGATCGGCCGCGCGCCGGCGGACGGATCTTCCGGGTTATTGGCCGCCTGAACCTGTTCGACGCGACCGGCCTGGTAGTTTTCGATCACCACCTTGATGGGCCGCAGCACCGCGAGCGCCCGCTGCGCATGGCGGTTGAGATCCTCGCGCACGGTGTGCTCAAGGAGAGCGACGTCGATGATGCTCTTCTTCTTCGCGACGCCGATGCGGTTGCGGAAGTTGCGGATCGCCTGGGGCGTGTCGCCGCGGCGCCGGATCCCGGCAATCGTCGGCATCCGTGGATCGTCCCACCCCGAGACGAGCTTCTGCTCGACCAGCACGAGCAGGCTCCGCTTGCTCATTACCGTGTAGCTCAAATTCAGCCGCGCGAACTCGATCTGTCGCGGACGGATAGCACGCTTGGGATCCTCACTGACGCGGTCGACCACCCAATCGTAGAGCGGGCGGTGATCCTCGAACTCAAGCGTGGCCAGCGAATGAGTGATGCCCTCGATAGCGTCGGAGATCGAGTGTGCGTAGTCGTACGTGGGATAGATCTTCCACGCGTCGCCGGTGCGATGGTGCGTGGCGTGGCGGATCCGGTAGAGGATCGGATCGCGCATGTTGATGTTCGGCGACGCCATGTTGATCTTCGCGCGGAGCACGTGCGTGCCGTCTGGAAAGTCTCCCGCTCGCATCTGGCGGAGCAGGCCCAGATTCCCTTCGACGCTGCGATCGCGATACGGGCTGTCGACGCCCGGGTCGGTGAGCGTGCCTCGATTCCTTCGGATCTCGTCGGCCGACAGGGTGTCCACGTACGCATCACCGCAACGGATCAGGTGTTCGGCGTAGGCGTACATCCGCTCGAAGTAGTCCGAGGCGTAAAACATGCGTTCGTCCCAATCGAACCCGAGCCAGTGCACGTCGTGTCGAATCGACTCGACGTACTCGACGTCCTCCTTAGTGGGATTGGTATCGTCGAACCGCAGGTTGCACAGTCCGCCGAACTCCTCGGCAACGCCGAAGTTCAGGCAGATGGACTTAGCGTGTCCGATGTGTAGATAACCATTGGGCTCCGGCGGAAATCGCGTGTGGACGCGGCCGCCCTCCGCCCCCGTCTTGCGCTCTTCCGCGATGATTTCGCGGATGAAGTCGAGCGGCAGCGGCGTTTCGAGGGCCTCGGTGTTCGAATCGACCATTGGCGGGATCTTGCAAGTAGCTCAGGTGTTGACGGATAGACGCGGCAGCCGCTACGAGTCTTTCTTGATTCTAGTAGGCGCGTGGCGCGATCGGTCGAAGGCGACGACCGCTTTTGCGGCGGCGAGCCGCCGCATACCTGAGAACCAGACTCTGGCGAAACTCTCACACTGATTACGAAAGCGCGTACGCGCCGCACCCAACGGCCCGGATACGGCATTTCGTGGTGGATATCCGACCATCTTGCGAGCTGAATCGCTCGGCGAACATGTGGTCCAATTCCAATGACCACGACGAGGATCGCCTCGGGCCAGCACTTGCGGATAGTGGGGGCCAACGTTCGAACACCGGCTCGGTTGGCCCGTCGTCTCTTCGAGGCCGGAATCCTGTGCGGTTGAGTCGGGCGGCCACAAGGACAGGCGCGGCGCTCATCTACTCGCGGCTACTCGGAGTGCTTCACCGTCGTGAACGACGCTGCGGATTGTCGGTGCCTAAAGCACCCGAGGCGTCGTTACCGCTCGGCATGTAGCGTCGGCAGGCTTCGAAGGTTGCGTGTATGCCGTCCGCCGCCTCATGTCGCTGAACGTGTGCCGAGAGCGTGCCGACTCATAGTGTCCTCCTCAGGCGCGTTGAGGACTGAGGTCACCAGCAGAACGGCGGCGGCGTTGATCCAGTAGTACCACGCATCGAGCCCGGTGAACGTGAGTGCGAACGGGGCAATCAGGAACGCGACACCGACGGCGCGGTCTACCCACAAGTGCAACCAGTAGGGGATGACCCGGACAACGCCCGTGTTGTGATCCGTCAGCGCGGCCAGCAACAGGGCGGCGATGCCGGTGACGATGGAGAGCCACATGGCGACTGGGCCGCTCTCGCCGAGCTTCAACACGAACGGCGCGACGATCAACAGCGCGGCGACGGGATAGTCGATCAGGTAAGCATGGATTGTCTTGGTGACAAAGCGGAACCGCATGGTGTCGCTCCTACGTGCTTGGTTGTTTGATCACGTTCGTCTGTCACTGCGAGAGTGGTGTTCGATACACGGACCGCTGCGGCTCAGAAGAGTCCGTCATCCCATTCTTGAGCACACGTCAACACGTGCATTGGGATCCTGTCGCAATCGCTCGAGCAGCGAGTCCGCAAATGGATGCCAATCGTCCGGACAAACGACCTGTCCGGCGCGAGCTGGTTGTCTTGTCGAACGGCCCCGATCGCCGATGAAGGGTGCGCTCTTCGCGCCACACCGAAGCAATCCAGACGCCGCGCCGTCGACGCGTGACAAGCACTACTGCCAAGCGAGGGCGCCTCGACGCGACCAATAGTCCGTCGCCGCCTCGCTGATGTCGGGCCATCCGGTCGGTTCTTGCGCGACGGCGAGGGCCGTCAAATTGCTCTCGAGCTGGGTGATCGTGACCGCTCCCGAGAGCACGACATCAGCCCACGGTTGAGACAAGGCAGCGCCAAGCGCGAGTGCGTCGATGGTTGTTCTCCGCGCAACGGCTTCCTGTCTGAGCGTTGTCACGTACTCCCCGTCGCCTCGATCCGTTAGGCGACCATTGGCCAGCGCCTCCTTCACGATCACTCCCCAGCCGCAAGCCTTCGCCTCTTCCAACGCCGCGGCGGCCGACCGTTCGAGCAGGTTCCACGTGGCCTGCACGACTTGAAACGGATTTACGCCGTCGATGCTCACGTGCAGGGCCCGCCGGATGACGTGTGACTGGTCCGGTCCCGTAACCGTCAAGCCGATGATGAGCCCGCTTGCGCGCAGTCGTAGAAGCTCGCACAACACCTCGACGTTTTCGAGAACCTGGCTCTCGAGCGTGGCCGAGTGGATCTCATACAGCTGAAGCCTGTCGCCAAGCAGCGAACGGGATTCGGAGATTTGTCGACGCAACGTGTCGAGAGAGAGAGCCTTCACTTCGTGAACGGACGCGTGGAGGCGCCACGACCCCACGTAGCTGTAGCCCCATTTGGACCCGATGACGATGGCATCCTTGGAAGGGTTCCGGGTGTGAAGCCATGTGCCCAGGAAGTTTTCGGCCATGCCGTACGATCTGGCCGCATCGAAATAACGAATGCCCGCGGCGTGGGCGGCGTCGAGCATCGCGTGGCACCGCCACTCCAGATCGGCCACGCTGCGCTGGACGCCGAAGTCGTGCTGTCGTCCTAGCGTGATGTACGCCGGCCGGCCGAGCGCGGCGAGACCGAGACCAAGCCGGCTGACAACCAGGCCGGTTGAACCGAGCCGCCGGGTCGGCATTCGAATGTCTCGCATAGTTCAGCTTTCGATGCGATGCCGCGCGGCGGGCGCCGCCTGGGCTTCAGACGCCCTCATGGTGATCACACCGCCGGCGAGCGGTCCCACCGCGAGCGCAACGCCGAGGCTTGCCCCCCAGAATGCACGCGCGCGCGTTCGCTCCG
>JBOGIN010000364.1:0-2305 GCA_050742275.1 Vicinamibacteraceae bacterium | reverse complement strand
GGCGGCGATCTCGAAGCTGAGCTCTCCATCTGCTGACAGCCGTGGCGCCACAATGGGCGTCACGCCGGTCAGCCACACGCGTGCGACCTGGTCTCGGCGCTTCTCGAGAGCCTCCACCAGATAGGACGTCGCACGCGCATCGGTGTATTGAGCCTTCTCAACGATCCGCCGCAGCACCTCGTCCGAGAACGCCGCTACTCGCCGTGCACCCCAGAACGCATCGTCCGCACGCATGTTGTCGAACGCAACGTTTGGATACTCGGGCCGCCAGCTTCGTGGCTCGAAACCGTCGGCGGCAAAGCGACCAACAGCATCCGGGGAGGAAGGAGCGGCGCGACGCGCCCAGGCCGGCGCCCAAAAGCCGAACGTGAGCAGCGCCTTCCGGGTGACGTCCGGCTCGTAGAGATATTCGTGGCCGGAACGCGGCAGGTTCGGACCAACCGTCGCACTGCCCAGGATCGAGCCGAAGTCGAACATGTAGTGCCGAATGAACTGGCGCCCCGGCTTCCCCTCCATCATGTCGAGCGTGTTGTTCGCGCGGGAGTCGTCGTGATTGAGCCAGGCCGCGAAGACACGGGCGGCGCGCAGCTCGCGGCGATGCTCGTGCGGGTAGATGTCGTTCGGGTCGTCCAGGCGCGTGCCGTAGTAGCGAAAGTTCCCCATGGGCTCGCCATCGGCGAAACGGCTGACGATGGCGCGGTATCGCCCGTTCGGCAGTCGCGCCGAGCGCCGTAGCACATCGTCGAGGTCGCGGCGCATGAACGGCCGCCGGTGCCCGGCCCGGTCACGAATCGTCGCCTCAGGGTCAATCCGCAGCTTCGCCGCGTCGATCTCGGTCAGATAGACGTCCACGACGTTGTAGCCAAGGGCGTGATAGATCGCCGTGCCGATAATCTCGGCACCGGTCGCAATCTCCGGGTTGTCCGGTGGGTCGAACTCGATCTGGTAGCGCTGCTTCGACGAGTCGGCGGTTGCAACGGCCTGGAATCCGGGCTGCAAGCCGCTGCTCTTGCCCGCGACAATCGTCCAGTCGTCGATCTCCAGGCGCTCGTCGCGGTCCGGCCCTCGCACGATCTCCTCGCCGCTCATCGGCCGCCGTCCAAGCCGGTTGGTGAACCAGCTGGAGTCTGGCACCTCGTCGAGCGTGTTCACGTTGGCGGCGCGGACATCGCGCCGATCCCCGAGAGAGGCAAACGTGTTCTCGAGGAAATCGTAGATTTGCCCGAGCTCCTGCGGCTCCGCGCCGCCGGCATCCATGACCGTATCGCGGTCGGCCCAGAGCGGGTCGTCTGACCGGAACAACGGCCCCTCGTCTTCTGCCGAGACCGAGAAGACCAAGGCAAGGGCAGTAACGATAGCGAGCGGCAACGCGCGGCGCATGTTGGAAACCATCGCTGTCAAAACGCTCCGCCAAAGCGGAGCACCAAACGCGTCCCCTCACCACTGCCAAAGGCCACGTCCGTGCGAAGGACGACGGTTGCCGTGCCGAAGCGGAGGCCAAAGCCGTAATTGCGCTTGAAGTCTCGGCGCCGCATGGCGTCCCACGACGGTGCCACCTGACCGACGTCGGTGAAGAGCGCCGCGACCAGAAACGCGTTCAACTCATAGCGATACTCGGCGCGCAGCAGCAGCGCACTACGATCCCGGAACCTGTCCTGCTTGAAGCCGCGCAACGTATTGCCGCCGCCGAGCGCCGGCATCAGATAGAACGGCACTTCGCGACCCTCGTCTGGATCGGTTTGGACGGCAACGCCCCGCAAGACGATGCGCCGCTGATCGCTCCAGAAGGGGATCACCTGCTCGACATCGAACATGAGGCGCTGGAACGCGTAGCGGTCCTCATCGAGATCCTGTGTGTGGCCCCACGAGGCTGCGTAGCGGCCTCCACGACGCGGATTGCCGGGTTGATCGCGCCCTTCGTACGCCAAAGTCGCCCCGGCATACAGCAACTCGGGCTCCGTCGTCAGCCCCGGTGCGTCCAGATCGCTGAAGCGCTCTTCAATCGAGAGATGTCTGTCGTCCTGCCCGGCGCTGACTCGCGGGCGGAGATACTCCACGTCCCCCGATAGCGTCACGTCCCGGCCAATCTCGATCCCGCCGCCGCCCGTCACGGTCGTCATTTGCAGCGCATAGCTCGTGCGGTCATCGAGAGAAGTCGCTGAACCGAGGCCAAAGAAGTTGTCTCGCGGGGCATCGCGATGCCGCACGCCGAGCTCCACGTACGCGCGACCGTCCGCGAGGTCCTGTGCGCGAAACAAGGCGTCGAGCTGCCAGTACCGCTTGAAGGATCCAGTCGCCGCAAGGC
>JBOGIN010000363.1:0-1594 GCA_050742275.1 Vicinamibacteraceae bacterium | reverse complement strand
CATTTGCTCGGGCTCTTCACGCTTGTCTGCGGGACGCGCCGATCCCCTGATGAGGTCTGGTGTCGGTTCCATAGCGATATACGATTGGCTTCGCTCGACGACATTCCAGAGGAGCTCTTGTCAATAGGTGTGTAAATGGCGTCAGGCGGCGCGACGATCTCGGGTTGGGGTGACGGTGCGGATGCCATCGTGAAACACGACGCCATCGAACACCGCCGTACAGAGGTGCGGGGCGTTCAGTTTCCGAAAGTGTTGCTCGACGACGAGTAGGGTTTTCCAGATGAGAGTGGTCGCATTCTCGACTTTCTTGAAGCGCTTCGCGGCCGACGTGCGGAGGCGCACCGCCGCGAACGGGGATTCGATGACGTTCGTCGTGCGCAGATGTTTCCAGTGCTCCTGCGGAAAGGCGTAGTAGGCGACGAGCCGGTCCCAATCCCGCTCGAGACAGGCGACCGCTTTGGGAAAGAGGCGGCCGTAGGCGCGCGCGAAGGTGGTGCGCAGAGCGGTCGCGGCGCGCTGCGTCTCGGCGCTGGCGATCTGCTGCAGCTGCGCCTTGACCTCGGCCTGGCGTTTCCGGGGCACGGCGTCGAGCACGTTCCGCAGTTTGTGATTCCAACAGCGTTGCTCGCCGCTCGTCGGGTAGATCGTCGCGATCGCGCCCCAGATCCCCAGAGGCCCGTCGGCGATCGTGAGCTTGGGCGCGCGGAGTCCACGCGCCTTGAGGTCGCGGAGCACCGCGGTCCAACCCGGCACCGATTCGCGTTCCCCACTCGCTACCGCGAGCACCTGCTTGCGCCCAGCCGCGTCGGCGCCGATCACCACCAGGAGGGCCGCCTTGCTGTCCTCGAGCCCGGCCTTCACATACACCCCGTCCGCCCAGAGATACACGAGCTGGCAGTCGGAGAGATCGCGCTGCTGCCACGCCACGTGCTGCCCCTGCCACGTCGCCTTGAGCCGCGCCAGCGAACTCGCACTGAGTGGCGCCGCGTCCCCCAACAGGCCCCGCAGCGCCAACTCGAAATCGCCGAGCGCGAGCCCATGCAGGTAGAGCTCGGGCAAGAGCGCGCTCACTTCGGGCGTGCGGCGCTGGAAGAGCGGCAACAGCCGGCTCACGAACCGCTCGTCGAGGTCGCGCACGCGCGGCCGCCGCACCGTGATCGTGCCATTCATAAGCGCGAGCTTGCGCGGCTTCCCGTGCCCGTTCCGCGCCCCGGTCGGCGCATCCACCGCCGCGCGGCGCACGGACTTCTGCCGGCCCAACAACTCCGTCACCTCGTCCTCCAACAGCTGCTGGATGAAGTCCTGGACCTGCGCACGAGCGAACGTCTCCAAGGTCTCCCACGTCGCGCTTGACGTGGCCGGTTCTGTGATGATCTTCTTCATCGGGCGGTGGCTCCTTTTCGTTGTCGGGAATTCTCCCGGGGGTGATTGGACTCACCCGAGAAGGTGTCACCGCCTTTCGCCTATTTCCACACTTTTAGAGAATAGCTCAGCTTCAGCCCGTACCATGTGTACTCTTCCCGCAACACGTTTGATCTGAATGGCAGGCGGACCTCCCTCTGCTATGAGTTCTTCTGGTCAGACTGCACCGATT
>JBOGIN010000362.1:0-2395 GCA_050742275.1 Vicinamibacteraceae bacterium | reverse complement strand
CACCTCGGCATGGCACCCGTAGTAAGTGATTGACTGGACGGTAGTTGCGCCACATGAATTTCGCCTTCTAAGCCGGGGGTCGAAGGTTCGAGTCCTTCCGGGCGCGCCACTTTTCGAGAGGCCGACTGACAATTGACTGACAATCGGTGGAGCCTCAAGTTCACTTACGGGCACTCCCTGTTCCGTGCCCAGCGGGTCGCGCAACCTCTGGCCATGAGGAAGAATCTGTATTCTGATTCCGAGCGCGCTCCTCAGTTTACATATCGTCCATTATCTGACGTGGCGCCCCCTTCGGCACGGCGCCCCTTCGGAACGAGCGATGCCAGCCGCCATGGTCTGAGCGCGATCTGGTCGACAAGGTGGCACGAGCGCGCCGGTACGGCCGTGAGCCGGTTGGTGGGCTGTTGGGAGGCGGGGCATGAGTCATCAGATGTCCGAAGCGACCGGCGGCGACCTCGCAACCGCCGCTGCCGAACCCATGCCGGCTTCCGCAGACGCCGTCTCGGAATTTCCCCGCGGCGGCAGAATTCAGACACGCACGTGCGCGGTGACCGCGATCTATCGACTGTCGGAGCAAGGCCGGAAGGCATCTCTCCTTGACGGGGGTGACGGGCGAGCGGTCCAGGAGATCAAGGTCCAGGTCCCGACGAACCGCTTTCATCTCGTGAGCGTGGACGCTGAAGGCCACGCCCAGCTCCGGCTGTTTCCTCGGTACTACCTGAATGAGCAACAGGAGGTCATCCGCGACAGCGAGCCGCCGATCTTCGACACCGTGCCGTCAGTTGACGATCTGCTGAAGGAGGCCGCGCGGAATCATCAGCTCGAAAGGGCGTATCGGGTCGAGCGGGCGGACCATCGTCGGAAGCAACGCGAGAGTCAGTTCGATGCGCACCAACGGCTTGCCGAACGGTTCTTGGCCGATCCGAGTCTTCGCGCACTCCCACACCCCAAGCCCACGAGCCGCAAGTGCTATTTCACCGTCGGACCAGGACAGACCGTCGTGTACGACGCGAAGCGGGACGTCGGCATTGCCCCGAGAGGTGCCGCCGGAGACGTATCGGCGCTTTCTCGAGGATTTTCAGAAACGATCCGAGAGGACCGCCGAAATCAAGGCGGGACAGCTCGCCCTCCACGAAGAACGAGAGCGCGTCGTTGCGGAGTGGGTCTCCACCCACGCGACGGCGGACCAGCGGGACCGCTACGCCCAGGGAATGCTTCCGTTGAAGGAGGTACTTGAGGCTCTCGGCGACGTGACGTTCGCCGCGGCTGGCGACAGGCCGCGCTACATGCGGGACACCGTCGCGCAGTTGCAGACGCATCTTCGCCGCCTGTCGCAATACGCCAACGCCGTCGTCACCAGAGGCGACTTCGTCGTGACCACGGCGTACGCTGAACACGCCACCGAAGCGCAATCTGCTTTCGTGCAGGAACTTCAGACGTTCTCCCACCGCCACGGTCCGGCTGCTGTTCCAGCGGATGTCGTGGAAGCCGGATCCACGGGCGCCTGCGCTCAACGCGTTCTTCGCGCTCGTGACACAGCAGGTAGGACCCTTCCTCCTGCGGCGCGAGTACGTCGCGCCCGCCGACTGACCCTCGACATCGGGTCTCGCGAGGGGTTCCGCGCTACTCTTGCAAATCCGTCAGCACCGGCGTATTGTGTGCCCGTGCGTTCCTCTCGTCACACGAGTGGAGTAAATACGCCTATGGGCAAGACTGACTATCTGCAAGGCGCGCTCGATTTGCTGGTCCTGAAGACGCTCGCGCTCGGTCCCAATCATGGCTGGGGCATTCAGCAGCGTATCCGTCAAGTTTCCCGAGATGCTCTCAACGTCAGCCAAGGTTCGCTCTATCCGGCGCTTCACCGCCTAGAAGCTGCGGGCCTGCTGGCGTCCGAGATGGCACCGTCGGAAAACAACCGGCGCGCCCGCGTGTACACGTTGACAGCCGCGGGTCGCCGACGCCTGAACGACGAGACCGCCGACTGGCAGCAGTTCTCACTGGCGATTCGGCGTCTGCTGCAGATGGCCTGATGTCAGTTCGTGTGGAATGCGTGGCGCTCTATGTTCACCAAGTTTCAGACAATGCTGCGCGGCTTATGGCAACGGTGGCGCGTCGACCGTGAACTGGACAACGAGCTGGGATTTCACGTCGAAATGGAGACCCGGTCGAACACGGACGCGGGGATGAGTCCCGAGGAGGCGCGCAGGGTCGCGCTGCGCGACCTTGGCGGTATCGAGCAGACCAAAGAGGCCGTTCGCGATGTGCGGACCCTCTGGCTCGACGCGCTTTGGCACGACGTCCGATTCGCGCTCCGAACGTTCCGCCGGAGCCCCGGTTTCGCCGCGACGGCTGTCGTCTCCCTGGCCGTCGGGATTGCCGCCGCTACAGGGGTGTT
>JBOGIN010000361.1:0-5894 GCA_050742275.1 Vicinamibacteraceae bacterium | reverse complement strand
CCGTTGGACGGTCGGGCCGATTGAGAAAGGCTTGATAATCCTTCTTCAGCTCATAGTCTGTGACCACGCGTGTGATCCGGGCACCGCGGGCCTCAAGCTCCTCTGCGGCGATTTGGTAGAGCGCGTAGAGCTCGGCGTCGTGACTGATTTCCGCCGGCTTCACGAGGCCGGCATGGAAGGTTTGCGTGGGTCCGCGATCCTGGCGATTTCCGTGCGCAGCGAGCAGATCGCGCGCCTCATCGGTGAGGACGACGACGCGAGTTCGGGTTCTGCGCACGTGCGCGATGGCGGTTTGCACAAGCTCACGGCGCTCGAGCGTCCGGAGCTCGTCGGCGTCGAGGAGATCATGGCGAAGGAGATCCTCGGCTGGCACGACGCGGAAGGTGCCGATCGTGCCGAGCGCCCGAACGTACCGGCCGGTGAGCGGGTACGATCGGCCTTGATGGACAAGTGGCAGAGGGGCGCGGCTTGCCGTGAGATGCGAGAGTTCTGTGAGCGGAACATCATGGCGGCTATCGGGTCGTGCACTGGACACAATCACCCGGGTTGCCCCGCGCCCATTTACCTGTTGCCACGGCCGTTCCCGTAGGGCCGCAGTGGCGCTGCCTCCCACGCGGCCCACATTAATCCCGGCGTCATGCCCAGAGTTGCGGTCGTGAGGTTCCCGCCGGGGATCGTAGCTCCAGCGCGTCATTGTTCCGGGTGCTCCTCGATTTGCGCCGACAGCTCGGCCGCGATCGTGTCCGGTCCGGCCAGCTGCTTGTCCACATGCGTGAGCTTCTGGCCCGTGCCGCGGAGAAAAAAGGTGCGGCCCAGGAGGTAGAAGGCCGCGACGAGGTTGACGTACACGAGCAGCAGGCCGGCCAAGATGGTCCAGCCGTAGCGCACGACCAAGAGACGGCGGTACGGCGCGAGGAACGTGGTTTCGCCGAGAAGCCAGAACAGCCCCAGCATGAGGACGAGCGCGGCCGCGACGGCACTGTTACGGATCATGGCGAGTCGAAATCAGCAATCAACGGTCGCGGGTGAAGTCCGGGCGCTCGAGATCCGGCGCGGAAGTGACGCGGTGTTCGCGATCGGGAAAGAGTTCGGGCGAGTGGACTTGAATTCGGTGCCGAATGGCGCCGCTTTGACGGATGATGTCGTCGGGTCCCGTCGCTAGTTCTTCCAGCGCATAGGAGACCTCCGTGCGGAGTGGTTCTGGCAAGCGAGAGGTGAGCGAGTCGAGGCTTTCGTTGGGGCGCACGGGCTGGCCACTGTGGTAGAGCTGCGCGCCGGCGATGTACTCACGCCGAGCCCGCTCAGCTTCCAAGAAGGCACGTTCGTATTCGAGGTGGGCCCAGCTCAGGGAAGGGCTGGCCAAGCGCGTCGCGTTGGCAGGCTTCAGGGCTTCGCGTAATGCGTGTTCCGCAGCTTCAACGGTTGAGTCGGCATCGAGCAGATGCTGGCGTGCGAGGCGCGTGACTTCGTGTGAGCGCGGGATCAATTTCGGCATGATGGCACCTCAACGGAAGGCCTGGTCCTCGCGGAAGTACGTGATGGTGAGGCCCAATGGGTTTACGGGAATGAGGTCGGCGGGGATCTGGTCACGGAGGACGAACTCGATCTGTGCCACGGAGGTTTCGCGCCTGTGCTCTTGGCGCAGGCCGACAGTCGAGTAGACCTTTTGGAAATCGACCGCGGCCTTGTACGGGGGTGTCTTGAGTTCGGCCAGCGTGACGTTCTTGACGTCGATGTCGATCTCATCGCCGGTGCCGACCAAGAACTGTTCGATGCTGCGGGTCTTGTTGGCCTGCGCGATGAGACCCTCGGCAAGGCTCGGTTCCAGGAAGAGGAGCGATTGGGGATACGTGTCTTTGATGGTCGCGCGGCGCCGGGCGTAATGCATGGTGACGAACTGCGTGAGGAAGTACTTGAGCTCGGGCTCGCGCGGCCGGTATGTCAAGGCGTCATACTGCACGGCCGTCGCACGCCCCACCTCGTCGATGCGGATGACGAGCGGTCTGAGGTCCCGATAGCGATTGACCGTCCAGTAGCACAGGCCGACGAGCCCCACGGCAATGACCGACGTGCAGAGGAGCGCGATGCGGAGGTACGTATTCATCACCAACGCGGAACCGAACAGTTCGACGTACTGCCGCTTCGCACTGTCGACTGTCTTGGCGGGTGGTGTCGCAGGCATGGGCGTGCGTCAGAGAACGCGGATGCCGAGGAACGCGAGCACCAGAAGCGCAAGGGCGAGCCGACACAGGGCAACGAACAAGGCCCCGATCGGTCTGAGCGACAGCCGCGGTCCCCGCTGGGGATAGCGGCCAGCCTCGCGTTCTTCGTCTGAAGGTGGAATCCACATGGACATTGACGGCAAGCCTCCTGTTCTACCGGAACCTCCCTGGAAGGACCGATTCACCACTGCGGCCCGAGAAAATAGAAGCCGTCAGCGATGGGATAAGCAGCACGCCGAGCACGAAGGTCAACAGGACCATAAAGACCTGGACCATGTAGACCTGGTAGAAGTCCTGAGGGATATAAGGGGGCAGGGTGGTCAGGTACTGATAGATGAAGCGCTCGAAGATGAACAAGAAAGCGTAGGCCACGACCGGAATGAACGAATACTGGATGAATGATCGCAGCCAGCTCCAGAAGAGCCAGTCGAGCGCGGGCACGACAAAGAACGGCACAAAAATCGGGCCGAGCAGCGCGCACACAGCGCTGGCAACAAACCCGAAGCAGACCACGGCTACTGCAACAAACTTGGTGACGCCGATGATGAGTAGCAAGAGCCAGTAGAGCAGGTTGGCCGTGATCGACCATGCATCCGGCTCCTCGAAGTGCCGATAGAGCTCGTCGAGGTGGTTCTGGATATTGAGGAGCGCGCGGCTATCGATGATGTTCGCAAACTCAATGGCCTGGTCGGTGATGAGATTGGAAAACGAGACGCCAATGCCGGGGATCGGCCGTTCGTAGAAAAAGACCATCGTGTACCCGAAGGCCAGAAGCATCAACAGCTTCGCGAAATGGAACATCTTGTCGTCCAGCCCCTCGTGCGTGAGCATCATCCGGATGCCGTACCAGACCAGCAGGACCGTCGCGAGCGACAGAAAGAGCTTGTGTCCGAAGTCGAGGAACTGCGGCTCGTACGCCAGCAGGAAGGTCGTGATCGCCTTCTGGGCAGCGACGACGGGTGAAAAGGAAGGATTCGCCGGTGGCATCAGCGCTCCGCGTGAAGGTCTGTCAGATTCGGCCCGCTACGGTTGACGCCAGGCGCGCATCTCCTCGTGGCTGGTGGCAGGCCAAAAGGAGTGGCTGTACTCGCCGTAGTACCGCGCGTTGTTGACCCGCATATTCATGAGCACCGCCTCTGCGTCGCGTCGGCGTTTGTTGTTCAGCAGTGCTTGCTCCAGGGCGGCGGCCAGGAGCTGGTTGCGCGCCTGCTGCTGCTTGAGCTCCATGACAGCGCCCGCGCTGAGTCTGTCAAGGAGCGCGGTGGTGCTCTGGGTGAGGTCACCGTCCAGGGCGTCCACCTCGAGCTGGTCAATGGCCTTCAGGATCTCGCGGCCGTTGCGGCGTAGCCGGCCTGCTTGATGGGTGTCCGTGCGGATCATGTCGTCGGCCAACTCGATGGTGGCGTAGGCGCTGGCGAAGCCCTCACGAGCTGCTGCGCCCATTGCTTCCGGAACGATCGTGGCTGGTTCCAGATGCCGACCGATGTGGTCGTATGCGCGGCCCCCGGGGTCGCCGTAGTTGAGCGCCGCCAGGTAGTCACGGCCGTACGGGAACGTGTCCCCCTCGAACGCGTGGATGCGCCACTTCGGCTGTTCACCACCTGTGCCATACCTGGCGCGGAGATCAACGAACGTGCTCAAGCGCTTGGCCATTTTGTAGAGCGCGTCGTACTGCTGTGTGAGGATCTCCAAATGGAGCGCCGTGTTGACGCGGGTCGCCTGGTTGCGCAGCCAGTTCGCGAGGTCGAAGACCGGGAGGACGTACGCGTTCGCCGTTGTTGCTGTGGCAATAGTCGCGGTGGCAACGGTCACGATCAGCCTGCGGTGGGAACGACACACTGGATCACCTCCTTACCTGCGGAACACCGCCCGCCTATGGTTGACGCCACGCGCGCATCTCCTCGTGGCTGCTAACCGACCAGAACGAGCGGCTGTAATCCTCGTAGTGTCGGAGGTTGTTGATGCGCATGTCCATCAGCACCGCCTCCGCGTCGCGCGCGCGCTTGTTGTCGACCAGGAGTTGCTCGAGCAGATGCGAGATGAGCTGGTTTGTCGCCGTGTCTTGCCGACGGGCAATGATCTCAGCGGCGATGAGCTTGTCGAGGATCGCTGTCTGCTGATGGTAGCGATCTGGTCCTCCGAGGGTATCGGCTTCAATCCGCCGGATGCTGGCGGCCACCTGGCCGCCATGTCCGCGGATGGCGCCTACCTGGTGCGCTCCCATGAAGGCGGTGCTGTCAGCGACATCGAGCGTGGCATAGGCACGCTCGAGATTCCGGCGGGCGTCCGGTGCCAGCGCTGGGAGCACGTCTTCAGGACGCTCGGTGCTGCGGACGACCCGGAAGTAAGCGGAGCCAGAGGGATCGCCGGCGTTGAGTGCTTGTAGCCACGGCCGGGCATACGTGGCGCGTGAGACATCGTGGCTGGCGAAGGGGATGTCAGGCGTGCGGTACTTCTCCATGTCTGGCAACCGCTTCGCCATTCTCTCGATCGTGGCGTACTGGTCGCGCAACGTCTGGTAGGTCTCCCACGTGTTCTTCGCGATCCGCACCGTTTCAATGAGGTTCGTGACATCGATGACCGGCCACTGCGCTGAAGCCGGCGTAGGACCGAGGACGAGGAGGACGGTCAGCAGGCCGGCGGCGTAAGGAAGACGAGGCATCAGCGATCTCCTGTGGTTCATCTCGTAGCCAGCACCCGACGGTTATCCTGGTACGCCGGAAGCGTGAGGTCCTGCGTCAGGTACACCTTGAGCCTGTGGCCCTCGCGGATGGTGATCGTCGGTAAACGGTTCATGTAGCGATTCATGACCTGGGCCGCGGCCTGCGCCGTGGTGTTAGCGGTTCCACCGGCAATCACGACCGTGCGATCACCATCACCGCCCGTGAAGGCGCCGCCCGAGACGTACTGCGCGAGCCCCGAGATCAGCCCAACGGCGGCCGCAGCACCAAACGTCGACCAGTAGTGGTGATTGACCTGGTCTTTGAGGCCGCTGTCTCCACCCTGATCGAGGCCGGCGAACTGGTCGAGGCTGAATGTTTCGCCGTCAGGCAGGATCAAGCGGTGAAAGGCGACGGCGAGCCGCCGTTGGCCCCAGGTGTCGACCGCCTTTGCCGTCCCCAGTACTTTGGTGCCCGCGGGAATCACGACCGCGTCGCCGTTGTGCGAGTACACGGGTGACGTCACGAGACACAGGACGGGTCCGATGAAATCGCCTTCGAGGCGGGTCATCAAGGTCGTTTCGATGACGGTGCCTTCGAGCAGGCGATGGGTGTCTGTGCCTGGTTCGATCGGTGGTGTGTGCGCCGGAGCCACTGGCTTGGATTCGGACGTCGCAGATGGCTCGGCCTCGGAGCCCTTCCGGGTGGACGGTCCAGAGACGTCACCTGTTTGCCGCAAGGCCGTAACGCTTTCGTTGAGTCGCTCGAACGCCTGGTGCGCTTGTTGGTCGAGGGCGGCCAGCGTGGAGTTCTGGTCGTTATCGCCTGGGCGCGGGTTGGATAGGGGTCTCGCGTGTTGCTCGCTGGGGCGACGGGTCAAGGCGATGTTATCGGCGAACAGGCTCTCGTATGCTCGGCGGCGTTTCTCTTCGGCCAAAGGATCACTGGCTCCTCTGGAGGGTGGCCGGTCGTTGCCCGCCTCGTCGGTCGCCCCTCTCTCGCGATCCTCGGC
>JBOGIN010000360.1:0-13489 GCA_050742275.1 Vicinamibacteraceae bacterium | reverse complement strand
GTCCTACTTCGTCCGGGTGGACTCGTTCAATGCGGGGAAGACGTGACGCACGAAGTGATCCCGGATGGCCTCATCGAGCCGGCGCGTGTTCGGACCATCATCGGGACGCGCCTCGGAGCTCGCATCGGTGTTGTAAGCGACGAGGTAGGCAGAGCGAGAGGCGGGATGGACGAAGAAGTGTGAGATGAAGCCGTTCTGCCCACCGCTGTGGGCGATGAGATCGAGCCCATTGCGTTGCTCCAGGAAGTAGCCCAGCCCAACCGACACGCCAGGCTCGGGCCCCGCGATCTGCGGCTGGAACATCTCCTCGAGCGAGCTGCGCTTCAGCACGACGTCGTACATCGCTTGTCTCTCCGAATCCGCCGGCGCACCGAGCAGAAACGCGAGGTACTTCGCCATGTCGGTGAGCGGCGCGTTGAGGCCGCCGTTCGACACCGTGATGCCCGCGTCGAAGTCGAAGCGTGCCTCCTTCAGACCCGCATCTGTCGCGTAGTAGCTGTGGGAACGATCCGACAGCAGATGGTACGGTGCGCGATCGAAGAAGGCGTGGTACATGCCCAACGGCGAGAGGATGTTCTTGGTGACGTACATCTCGTAGTCGTCGTTCGTCAACGATTCGATCGTGCGACCCAGGTAGATAAAGGCGGGATTCGAGTACCCGAACTTGCTGCCTGGCGGGAAGAGGATCTCCGTATACGGCATCATCGCGTCGAGCTGCTTCCAGGATGGCGGCTCGAAGGGATGCCAATCCTTGTCACCGCCCCACGCGCCCCAGGTGGGATCGCGAAAGCCGGAGCTGTGCGACACCAGGTGCCGAATGGTAATGGCCGACATATCGCCGAACGGGTTGTGGACGTGCCGCAGCTCCGGCACGTGCTTCGTGATGGGGTCGTCCAGCGTCAGCAGGCCGCGATCGCGCAGCTGCATGATGGCGATTGCCGTGAACGTCTTGGTGATCGAGGCCCAGTGAAAGATGGTTCGCGCGTCGACTGGCCGCTTCGCGTCGCGATCTCTCAGGCCGTGGACCTCGTGGCCGACGACCTTGCCGTCCCTCATGAGTAGCAGGCTGGCGCCGACGATGCCGTGCCGCTGCAGCTGCGCGCGGAAGAAGGCCGCCGTCTCCGGCCAGACGCTGTGGGACGTCAAGGCGGTAATCACCCCGACCGTTACCATCGCTGCCACGTGTGCGCTCATGCACTTATCGTCCTCGATATTGAACCTCGACGCGACGGGAAATCGAACCGGGTACCTTTCCAGGAATGCTGGTCGTGGAACATGAACGTCCGCCCGCGTCACCGAGACGCTGCAACGGCAGATGCATCAGACCTCGCTGACGCGACGAGAGTGGTCAGTTTTGCGACCTCCGTGGGTAGATCCATCCCGTCGGCCGGATGACAATGCCCTCGATCTCCGAGCATGTTCACCGTCGACAGCGGCTCGGAACGTAAACTGCCACGGCAAGCGGGCGCCCCTGGATTATGATGCTGGTGACGAGCCAGGCCAGCCTGCGGTTGATCGTTTGAGCGCCGATCGCCCTGCCGGAGACACACCATGTCCATTGCCTACCTCGATTGCGCGAGCGGCGTGAGCGGCGACATGACGCTGGCCGCGCTGGTCGACGCGGGTGCGGATCTAACGGCGATTCAAGCAGGCATCGATTCCCTGGGACTGCCGACCTGCAGGCTGGTGGTGTCGGCGGTCACGAAGCGAGGCTTCCGCGCGACGCAGGTCACCGTCGAGCACCAGCCGGAGCGCGCACATCGCCACCTGCATCACATCACGGCGATGATCGAGCGCAGCACCCTGGCGCCACGCGCGTCACGGTTGGCGATTGCGGTCTTCACCCGCCTTGCGGAGGCGGAAGCCAAGGTCCATGGCACGACGATTCAGAAGGTCCATTTCCACGAGGTGGGCGCCGTCGACTCGATCGCGGACATCGTCGGCTCGGCAATCGGATTCGACCTGCTCGACATCGAACAGGTCGTCGCGTCGCCGGTACCCACCGGCAGCGGCTTCGTCACGATCGCCCATGGCCGATGCTCGATTCCGGCGCCGGCGACCGGCGAGCTGCTGCGTGGCGTTCCGCTCTCGAGCTTCAGCGTCGAAGGAGAGCTGACGACGCCGACCGGCGCGGCCCTTCTCACGACGCTCGCCGAACGGTTCGGTCCCCTGCCAGCGATGCGGATCTCGTCGATCGGCTACGGCGCCGGACAGCACGACTTCGACCATCCAAACATCCTGCGGCTCTTCGTGGGCGACGCCATCGCCGGCACCGCGTCCATCGAAGACGATACAATCGTCCTGCTCGAAACGAACCTCGACGACGTGGACGGCGAGTCGATCGGCTACTGCGTCGAGCGGCTGTGGGAGGCGGGTGCGCTGGACGTCTGCGCGTCAGCGATTCAAATGAAGAAGGGGCGACCGGGGGTGTTGTTGGCCGTCCAGGCGAGGCCCGCCGATGCCGATCGCTTGGAAGCAATCATCTTCCGTGACACCATGACGCTCGGCGTGCGGCGGCAGACGGTGACCCGTCACCTCCTTCAACGGGAGGCGCGCGAGGTCCTGACCGAATGGGGCGTCGTGCGCGGCGTCGTGGCGCACCTCCCGGACGGCTCTGCACGATTCGCACCAGAGTACGAATCGTGTCGTCAGGTGGCGACCGCGAATCACCTGCCGCTCGCCCGTGTGCGCACTGCCGCCGTTGGCGCGTTCAACGGCGCCGCAGCGGACCGACCACCCGCGCTGGACCGGTAGGGCTCGTCGCACCACGTGCGTGCTAACGTCGGGCAAGGAGGTACTGCGATCGATTCCGAACGTCTCGCCGATCTACTCCGCGCGGTGCGGCACGGTCAGTGCTCCGTCGAGGAGGCGCTCGAGCGGCTTCGTGTGCTGCCGTTCGAGGATCTCGACTTCGCGACGCTGGATCATCACCGCTCGGTGCGCCAGGGTTTTCCAGAGGCCGTGCTGGGACAGGGAAAGACCACCGCGCAGATTACCCAGATTGCCAGCCGGCTGAGCGAGCAGTCGGAGACGGTCCTCGTCACCCGTGTGGGGCCGGAGGTGTTCACCGAGGTGCAGGCGGTGACGCCTGCCGCCGTCTATCATCCGCTAGCGCGTGCGATCACGATCGACAGGCGTGCCGCCGGGCCCCGCCGTCCAGGGATTGTCGTTGTGAGCGCGGGAACGGCCGATCTACCGGTGGCAGACGAGGCGGCAATCACCGCCGATCTCATGGGCAACGATGTCGTCCGCGTCTCCGATGTCGGGGTGGCCGGCTTGCATCGTCTCTTCGCGCATCTGCCACGGCTTCTCAGCGCGCGCGTCATCGTGGTCGTGGCCGGCATGGACGGCGCGCTGCCGAGCGTGGTCGGCGGCCTGGTGGCAGCACCGGTAATTGCCGTCCCCACCAGCGTGGGCTACGGCGCGAGCTTCGGCGGTGTGGCGGCGCTCCTGACCATGCTCAATAGCTGCGCGACAGGCGTCGCGGTGGTCAACATCGACAACGGTTTTGGCGCCGGCTGCCTGGCCGGCATGATGAATCGCGGAGATTGAAATGGGTGCCGAGATCCCGGTCGCGACCGAGCAGAAAGTCGAGCGTCTCGCCGAAATCCTCAGGGAGCTCGGCTCGGTCGTCGTGGCGTTCTCCGGTGGGGCCGACAGCGTGCTCCTCATGGACGTCGCGCGCGAGGTGCTTGGCCAGCGAGCCCTGGCGGTGATCGGCGCCTCACCCGCGTATCCGCCGTCGGAGATCGCGGATGCCTGCGAGATCGCCGAGCGGTTGGGTGTGCCGCTCAAGATCGTCAACACCGAGCAGATGGCCGATGAGCGCTTCGTTCGGAACGATGCGCGCCGCTGCTATCATTGCCGCACCGAGCTGTACGACAGGCTCAACGAAGTCGCCAGAACGGAGGGGCTTGCCTACGTCGTGGATGGGGCGAATCTCGATGACGCCGCCGACTATCGCCCGGGCCGCCAGAGCGCGGCCGAAAAGGGCGTGCGGAGCCCGCTCGCCGAGGCCGGCTTGACGAAAGCCGAGATTCGGGCCGTCTCCAGGGCACGCCAGCTGATCACGTGGAACAAGCCGTCCAGCCCATGCCTGTCGTCGCGCTTCGCATACGGCATCCCGATCACCTTCGAGGTGCTGGAGCGACTGGCGCGGGCAGAAGGGTACCTTAGAACGCTCGGCCTGGGTCAGCTTCGCGTACGGCATCACGATCGAATTGCGCGGATCGAGGTGCCTCCGGAAGAGCTGTCACGGCTCATCGATCCGGCCGTACGCCAGGAGATCGTCGCCCGGCTGAAGGCGCTGGGTTGGACCTACGTCACCCTCGATCTCGCGGGCTACCGCACGGGCAGCATGAACGAGGTGCTCGAGCTGACGGCAGCGGCAACAACGCGTTGAGGCGGCCACCGCGCGGCCACGCGTCCGAGACCGCTACTGTTGCGCGTCAAGATCCACAATCGCGCAGACGTCGAAGTCCGGAACCCAGAACTCCGTCGTCTTGCCCGGGTGCCGGAGGTCCGTCAGCCTCGCCTCGTCCGCCGCGCCGTAGGCGGCGAATCCGACCGGCTGGTATCGTCCCAGTAGACGGACGCGGATGGCCTGCGGGTCTCCACGACGCTGCCGGCGGTTGCGTTCACCATAGGCCAGGAGGTACAGCCGCGCGCGAGCATCGTCTCCGGTGAGGTGTGCGATCACGGTGCTGGTTCCGTACAATCGCACGAGGCGTCGATCGTCGCCGAGCTTCGAGCGGACGCGCGCCGCGAACTCGTACGGATTGGCCGCTGCTTCCGTTGGGAAGCCCGGCGTCCCGAGCTGCACCGTCAGGTCGACGCGGGGGCCCGGCGTCGTCACGACCCGATACAACAGATTCCGCCGCGTCAGCATGTTGAGGATCTCGCCCATCGCCGGCGACCGATCGTCCACGACCGCGATGTTGACCATCTCCGGCATTCGCGGTCGAGCGTGCGCCTTCAGGAATCGCAGCATTCGTCCCAGCTCCTCGACATCCGCCGGATCCGGGTCGAGGATGGCGTCCACGCCATAGGCAAAGGCTTCGGCGGCCGCGAGAGGCGCGGCCCCCGGGGGGAGCGCCCGATAGCTGGCGCGCTCGAGTCCCCTCCGAAAACGCCAACCGTTGGAATCAATCCACGGCACGTTGGTCGCGCGGGCAACGTTGGGTCGAAATTGGACACCCGGCGGCGGCACCTGCTCGAACGCGCTCGCGTCTGCGCCGGCCGGCGCCGTCTCGGCAACGCCTTGTTGCACCAGGCTCGACGCGCGAGTCGTCACGTAGACACGAGAGGACGGCGCCTCGTCGCTCGCCCCATCGGCGACCGCGCGGCAGGCCGGCGTGGCAGCGCACGCAAGGAGCGCTACGGCGGCGGCAACACCCTTCATACCGTGATCTCCGTGTGCCGGATGCTGTCGATCTCGTAGGTACCGAGGCCCAAGCGCGACGCGTACTCGATGTGCCCCGGCTCCCTGATGGAGCGGTTCATGTTCGGGTTCGCCTGCCACTCCTTCGGGTTCGTGCTGACGTACTTCATCTCGCGATTCCACACGGAAATGACGCCTTCGCGCTTGCGCTTCTCGTCGATGATGTCGATGAGCAGGCGATCGATCGCCACCGGATCGGTGCCGAACTTCATCTGCTTCGGATAGAAGCGATACCGCCTGTCTCTGGAGAACGGGCCCGCGTGCCACACGCCGCGCAAGCCGTCCATGATGTTGAGGACCGTACGAGACCGGAGCGGCTCGACCTGCGCGAGCGTCCCGATGAAGGTGAGCGTTTCGGTCTGCGCATGATAATGCGAGCGCGCGACGTTGTTGAACTCGCCATACGCGACGTTCTTGAGGCACCCGGTGACGCCCGCGGCGCCATGGTCCTTCATGTTCGGCACGTTGATGATCTTCGTGAACTGGTCGCTGACCATGCGGATGAGATACGAGCGTGTATCCTCTTCGCCGAAGAAGGTGACCTCGACGTAGACGTCCGGGTCGTAGCCGAGCCAGGTGCTCGCCGACTCCACACGAACGCCAGCCGGTACGTAGAGGTCGTAACGGGGCTGGAGAATCTGGCCGCTGCCGCGCTCGTGGATCACGATGTTCGCGGGCTTGACGCCGACGGCGATCAGGTTCTTGGCGATCTCGGCCACCACCTCCGGCATCGACATGGCACCCGGCGCGCCCGAGGCGTTCACCTTGATGCCCACGAAGTCGTCGGCAGTGAAGAACCGCGCCCAACTGTCGCGCGGGTCCTTGTCTCCCGTGAGCGCGGCCATGCCGGCCACCATCATCGCCTGCACGCTCGGCACATCGACCTTCTCCGTCACCTCATCGATGCAGCGCGGCGAGTGCACCGTGACGACGCGGCCTGGGTACAGGCCGGGCATGCCCGGCTGGGGCGACGGCTTGTATTTGGTGACGATGCGGTACTTGGGAACCGGGCGGTCCAGCGTGGGCCCCGGGCGGCCTGGCGCCGCAGGCTCCTGCAGGGTTTCGGGCCCTTTGAGCGCTGGAAGCACGGGTACCGCTGCCACAGTTGTGAGAAACGATCGTCGATCCATCTCAGGTCTCCGGTCTGAGCCTCGCGCTCCGGTCTGAGCCTCGCGCGGCCTAAAGGCCGCGCGCTACATACGTATGAGAAACTCCGTAGCGTGCGGTTTTCTGGCCGCGCGCCCCCCTTGTAACGAATTCCGTAGCGCGCGGCCTTCAGGCCGCGCGAATCCGCCGGGTGATCGCCCATCAGAAATAATACTTCGCCACCAATTGCACGACGCGCGGACCGCCGACCGTGCTGGTGATCGTGCCGAATGCCTGGCTCTGGATGTCGCGCTCGGGCGGTCCGAAGTTCGGGTGGTTGAGCGCGTTGAACAGCTCGCCGCGGAAGATCACATACTGCCGCCCCACGGTGGCAATCCGCTTGGTAATCGAGAGGTCGAGGTTCCAGTAGCTGGGCGCGCGCAGGATCCCGACGCCGGAGTTGCCGAACCGACCGGACGGCGCCGAGACGAACGCCGATCGATCGATCCAGTGCTCGAGCGTGGGGTTCTCGACTTCGCCGCTGCCGATGCGATCGGGCCGCTCCGTGGAGCGCGACGCTTGCAGCGACGGGTTGGCGCTGTCGAGCACGGTGATCGGGTATCCCGTATGCGCGGTCACCGCAAGGTTCAACGCCCAGCCGCCGGCAACGGCGTCGAGCGCCCGCCCCCACTGTCTGCCGAACGTGCGCTCGCGGCCGAAGGGCAGATCGTAGCTGCCGGCCAGGGAAAAGAGATGCCGCGCGTCGAAGAACGTCGGCCCGTAGTTGTCCTCGAGGTCTCGACTGTCGACCGGTGTCGAGCTCGTGGTGCCGGCCGCCACGTCGCCGGAACCGAAGAATCCTCTCGAGGTCGAATTCGCCTCGCTCAGGGTGTAGTTGGCGACGAACTCGACCCCCTCCCACGGCCGTTGCTTGAACGTCGTCTGCAGCGCCTGGTAATCGGCGCGAAACGCGGACGTCGTGGAGATCAAGAGCGTGATATCCGGGTTGAACGCGTACAGCGGCCGGCGCTCCTCCACGGGTAGCCAGGCGCCGGGGTCCCCCTCGCCCGGGAGCGGCTGATTGGCGTCGATCGTGCCGATTAGATGTTCGGACTTCGAGCCCACGTACCCGACGTTGATCGACGACCGCTCGCCGAGGAGGTACTCCGCGAACACGTTCCACTGTTGGGTGAACTGGGGCCGCACATCTGGATCCCACGCGCGGACCAAACCGGACGGCCGGTCCAGCGCCTGCAGGCCTTCGAAGCCCGTCGCGATGGTGCCGGCGCCCGTCGTGCTGTCGTAGGCCACCTGTGACTCGAAGAAGAACGGTGGATTGAGCGGCAGACGGAGGTTGGCGCCGGTGCCTTCCATGTACTGCGAAATCGCATAGCCGCCCCGGAACACCCAGCGCTCGCCGTGCCGATATGCAATCCCAAGCCGCGGCTCCCAGCCTCCATAGAAGGCGTCGTACAGCGCCCGGCTGTTGCCATCCTGCCCGGCGAAGAGCTGCTGTGCATTCGTGAGGTCGAAGCTCGACTGGCGGTCGTCTTTCTCCACGAAGGGCGACGTGTAGGCCCAGCGCAGGCCGAGGTTCAGCGTCAGGTTGTCGCCCACCTTGAAGTCGTCCGCGGCGTAGACGGCAAGGCGGTGCTGGAGGTGCGTCCATGGCGGCGCCGTCGAGCCGCGCCCTTTTTGTGACACCTGGTCGAGCAGGAAATCAGCGAACGGCGCCCCGGTGAAGTCGAAGCTGCTGTAAGAGATGAAGCCGTTTCGGCCGTTGTCGCTCCGATAGTAGTTCCACGATCCGCCGAACTTGAACGTGTGGCGGCCTCTGACCCATGTCAACCGCTCGTTGATCTGGAACACCTGGTTGTAGTTGTTGGTCCCCGTCTCGGCGTTCCCGATGTCCGTCAGCGTGTTGCCCATCTCGACGCTGGGCAAGCCGCGCAGGGCCTGCTCGCCGGCGATGCCGAGCACGCTGTTCAGCTTGCCGAGCCCGAGCGGATCGAGCGGAATGCTCGTGGAGGCGGTGTCGCTGTAGCCAATGAGCAGGTCGTTGACAACGGCCGTTCCGACGATCCGGTTCCAGTTGGCGGCCATGCTCCACGACGGATCGTTCGACGCCGAGGTGAACGCGAGCGGCATCACCGTCGCCGAGTCACGCTCCTCGGCGGTTTGCCGCGAGTACCGAACGTACAGCTTGTCCTGCGCCGACGCGCTCCAGTCCACCTTCACGTCGAACTGATTGGTCTCCTCCTTCGACGCGGTGGTGCCTCGGTAGTTGTCGCGAAAGTCGCTCAGCGGGCGCGAGACGTTCGGCCGCGGATACAGCGTCTCGTTCGCAAAGAGGTTGCGGGCGAAGTTGCCGAACCGGCTCACCGGAATCCGATTGTTCGGGAAGGGCTCACCCGTCAGCCGATCGCGGATCTGCACACCGCTCGCGAGGAGGCTGCTCAGATCGCCCTCCCGCCACTCGCCCGGCGCGACCGTGGCGAAGTCGTCGGCAGGCGGCACCTCCTGCCGGCCGCCTTGATAGTCGCCGAAGAAGAAGAGCCTGTTGCGGACGAGCGGCCCGCCGAGCGTGCCGCCGAAGATGGTGCGCGAGAACTCCGACTTCTCGCCCCCCTGCCGGTTGGTCTCCCAGGGCGTTGCCGCCAGCTCGTTGTCGCGCCAGTACGAGAAGCCGTTCCCGCGGAACTCATTGGTCCCCGACTTGATCACCATGTTGACGACGGCGCCAACGACGTTGCCCATCTCGGGTGAGTAGTTGAGCGTCTCGACACTGACCTGCTCGACGGCGTCGGGGCTTGGCTGGTAGGCAATGCCGTTGTTGATGGCCTCGTTGGTATCCACGCCGTCAATCGTGAAGTTGTTGGACTGCTGGACCTGGCCGTTGACGAACGGCCTCCCCGTCGCCCTCAGGCCGTCGAACACCCCAGGGCTCGGCTGCGTGGCGCCGGAGGTGAACAGGGTGGCGCCCGACACGTTGCGCCCTTGCAGCGGCAGCTTCTCGATCCGCTCGCGCTCGAGCTGCGTGCCGACAACGGCGTTCTCGGTCTGCAGCAGCGGGCCGGTCGCAACCACGTCGATCCGCTGCTCGACGCCGCCGACCGCCAGTGTGAAGTTCACGCGGGCGGTCTGCCCCGCGGCGAGCGTCACGCGCGACTGCACGCCCCTGAAGCCGGTGAGCTCCGCGGCAATCACGTAGCTTCCAATCGGCACGCTCGTGATCACGTAGTTGCCAGCGTCGTTCGTCACTCCTGTGTACAGAACGTTGGTGGCTTGGTTGGCGGCGGTGACCGTCACACCGGGCATGACGCCGCCTGACGCGTCGGAGACGATGCCGGTGACCGTTGCGAGGCCCGTCTGGCCGGCCACCGGCGTCGCCAGCAGGAGCCCGGCGAACGCAGCGGCAAGCCGCAGGGCGGACGTGTGAAGCGCACGCATGTGAGCTCTCCCTCGGAAGATGAGCCGGGCACCCTGGTCGTCGCATCGTCCGCGTCCTGACCAGTGGCCCCCGGGTTTCAACGCGGATCGCAGGTACGAGCGACATTACGCGCGCCGCGAGGCCCCGTCTACGTATTCAGGTCGCAAAGATCAGCAACCGCGTCGCGGCTCTTCCCACGCTTGCGACCTGACTGCTGATCTCTGCGACGTGAATACGTAGACTCGCGCGTCCCTCCAGGCGATACTCCCCGTAAACTCGAGGAGGCTCGATGCGTCATCCATGGCTCGTCGCCGCGGCAATGGTCTGTGCCTGGGCGCTCGGCTCGTCAGCCACACGGGCCCAGTCGGTCGATACCGGGATCCTGGGCATCGTGTCGGACGCGGCCGGCGCGGTGGTGCCCGGCGCAGACGTCGTAATCACCAACAGCTCGACGGGCGTCGCTCAGTCGGTCGTGAGCGGTCCGGACGGGAGCTTCGAGGTGCGGTATCTGCTGCCCGGCGAGTACGTCGTCGAGGCCACCCTGTCCGGCTTCCGCGCCGACCGGCGAGCCGTCGCGCTCCGCATCGGACAGCTCGCCCGCCTGAAGATCGTGCTGCAGGTCGGGAACGTGGATGAGGCGGTCGAGGTCGTCGCACAGGGTCTGCTGCTCGAAACGCAGAGCGGCGTGACGGGCAACGTGGTCACCGCGGACACGATCGCCAACCTGCCGCTGAGCGGCCGTAACTTCACCAGCCTCGGGAACCTGACGGCCGGCGTCGTCGCTTCGGGGACCCAATTCCGCGCCAGCGGAGCGCGGGGCATGTATCAGCAGGTCTCCTTCGACGGCGTCTCGGCGCTGAACAACCGCGGCAACAACCTGTTCATGTATCCCTCGCCCGATGCGATCGAGGAGTTCAAGGTACAGGCAACCAACTACACGGCGGAGTACGGCGGTCACGCCGGCGCCAACGTCCAGCTACAGCTGAAGTCGGGCTCCAATGCCTTCCACGGCTCGGTGTTCGACTACCTGCGCAACGATGCCATGGACGCCAGAAACTTCTTTGCGCCGGCGCCAAACCCAAAGCCGCAGTTGGAGCGCCAACAGTTCGGCGGCGTGGTCGGCGGTCCCATTCGGCGCAATCAGACCTTCTTCATGGGCTCCTACGAGGGCGTGCGCGAGACCCGACAAACGGCCGCCCAAGCCAACGTGCTGACCGAGGCCATGCGGCGGGGCGATTTCTCCGCCGTGGACGATGTCGTGGTGGATCCGCTCACCGGTCGCCCGTTTCCAGGCAACGTCATTCCGGCCGACCGTCTGGATCCACTTGCCGTCTCGATCGTCAATCGATACCAGCCGCTTCCGAATCAGTCGGGCGCCAACAACCTGCGCGGCCTCTCCCGCAGCGAGGACACCACCAATCAGCTCATCACCCGCATCGACCACGTGCTGAGCCCGAGGCAGAAGATCTTCGGCCACTACCTCTATCAGAGCCGGGACAACCCCTCGATCCCGATCAACCCGAACTTCCCCGTCGCACGGCTGTTCGACAACCACAGCGCAGCCGTCCAGCACGTCACCACGTGGAGCGCCAACGTGCTGAATGAAGTGCGATTCGGCTACATGCGCGGCAACTTGAACCGCCTCAGCCCACGGCGCGCGAGCGGTTACTCCACCGAAGGCGACCTCGGCATTCACGGCATGTTGGTGGGCGGGCCAAGCGGGAGGCCGCCGAACGAGCTCGAGATCGGGTTCCCGTCGATCAGCCTCGAGGGGTTCGACGGCTTTGGCGACAGCGTCAGCGGCGAGGGCGTCGACAAGAGCCAGACCTACCAGCTCGTGAACAACCTGACGATCATCCGCGGCCGGCACGCGCTGAAGATGGGCTTCGACGTTCGCCGGCTGATGGGCGACGCCACCAGCACCAACGCGCCGTTCGGCGCGCTCGAGTTCACGCGGGACATTGCCGGCAACGCCGCCGCCGCGTTCATGCTCGGCTTTCCCAGAACGGCCAGGACACCCGAGGGGATTCCCATCGGCGGCATCCGCCAGTGGCGCACCGGCCTCTACTTCCAAGACGACTGGCGTATGACGCCGCGCCTGACCGTGAATCTCGGCATCCGGTACGACCACAACCAGGTGCCGCAAGATCTCAACGGTGTGAGCCGTACGTTGCGCTTCGACCTCGATCCTCGCGGACCCGTCCTGTGGCCGGCGCCTGGCGAGGTGGTCGATCAGCTGTACTTCAACGAGCACCGCCGCTGGGCGCCGCGCCTCGGCTTCGCCTATCAGATGACCGACAGGATGGTGCTCCGCGGCGGCTACGGCGTCTTCAACATGGCCCTCCATTTGGACAACATCAACACGCTCGGCACCAACCCGCCGACCGCCAGCGTTCAGGTGACGAACCCATCGCTGAGTCCCATCGCCACGATCGCGAGCCCCTTCCCGAACGAGCTCGTCCCAGCCGACCCGATTTTCAACGTCACCTCCGCGGAGGTCGACCGCAACCATCGCGACGGCTATTACCAAAACTGGAACGTGGCGGCCGGCTACGAGCTCTCGCCTGCCGCCGTCGTCGAGGTCCGTTACGTCGGCGCCAAGGGAACGAACCTCGATAGCAGCCTCACCAACTTCAACAGCCCGGATCCGGATCCCAACGCCAGCGCCCTCGATCTGCAGTCGCGTCGTCCGTACCCCGCGTTCGGCCGGATCCGCATGTGGGTCACCGACGGCAAGAGCGACTACCACTCGCTGCAAACGGAGCTCAAGCACCGTGGCCCGTGGGGTCTGAGCCTCTCCGTGGCCTATACGTTGTCGCAATTGAAGGACAACCAGCAGGGTGGACTCAACGCGTCCCGGGGCCGGCGTCAGAATCCGCGCGACGTCTCCACCGAGTACGCGCCATCGGCCGACGACGTGCGGAACCGGCTCGTTGCTGGCTACGTGTGGGACATCCCCTTCGGCTCCACACTCACTGGCGTGACCGGTGCGCTCTTGAAGGGCTGGCAGTTGAGCGGCGTGACCACGCTCAGCTCGGGGTCTCCCATCTTCATCGGTCAAGACGGCGACACGTTGAACACGGACTCCTCCGACATCCGGCCGAATCTGGCGGGGCAGGATCCAAATCTGCCCTCATCCGAGCGCAGCCTCGATCGCTGGTTCAACACCGACGCGTTCGAGCGCGCGACGGTGACGTACGGCACGTCGCCGCGCAATCCGGTGGTTGGACCTGGGCGTAAGGTGGTCGATCTGTCGCTGGCCAAGGCGTTTCACCTGCGAGACGGCCACGAGCTCCAGATCAGGGTAGAGGCTTTCAACGCGTTCAACTGGGTCAATTGGGAGAACCCGAACGGAACGCTGGGCAGCTCTGACTTCGGCATCATCAGCGGCGCTGCCGCTGCCCGTGAGATGCAGTTGTCGCTCAAGTATGTCTTCTAGCGGCCCGCGGCCTCTGGCCGCGCCTCGACCTTCTACGTTCGCCCGCGCACGCGCGGCCTGAAGGCCGCGCGCTACAAACGGACTCGATGTACGT
>JBOGIN010000359.1:0-1754 GCA_050742275.1 Vicinamibacteraceae bacterium | reverse complement strand
GGGCAACGTGTGGAAGAGCAACGACGACATGTTGGCGGCGTTGGCGGTGAGGTCTCGCTCACCGTTCAGGAGCGCGGCGAGCTGCTGGTCGAGCTCCTGATAGAGCGTGGCTTTGTCCGTGGCGTCGATTGCGGTCGGCTCGAACATCACTCCATTATGCTGCGAAAAGGGGACATGCGAGGACTGGCCTCTTTTTCGTTTCGCGCTTGACATACCCTATGGGGTATATGGGATGATACCCCCATGGGTATGCGGCGGCCGCGTCAGCCAACCGGTATCGATCCAGACACGAAGGCGGCAAATCTCAGGCGGCTGCGGCGCATCGAAGGTCAGGTGCGCGGCCTGCACCGGATGGTCGAGGAAGATCGCTACTGTCCCGACATCCTGGTTCAGCTCTCGGCCGCACAAGAAGCGCTCCGCCATGTCGGGCGGGCGCTCATGGCCAACCACTTGCGTCATTGCGTGACCGAGGCGCTGCGGGAAGGGTCGGACGGACGCGTGGAGGCGACGTACGACGAGCTGCTCGAGCTCATTTACAAGCATTCACGCTAGGCAGAAAAGGCGCCTGTCCCTTTTTCTGCCTTGGAGTTGCACCAATGGCTCACGAGCATCACCACGCGCCCTCGTCAGCGGCTGTGGCGATCGATCCGGTCTGCGGCATGGAGGTGAATCGCGCCAACGCGATGTTCCATTCGGAGCACGACGGGACGACCTACTACTTCTGTTGCGGCGGTTGCCAGACGGCGTTTGCGGCAGATCCTGAACGCTTCCTGCGGTCGGACGATGCGAGGCCCGGTCGGTCGGAGGCGGCGAAGCCGGAGCCGGTGACCGGCGGGAGCGCGTGGGTCTGCCCTATGTGTCCAGCCGTCCGCGAGGCACAGCCCGGGCCATGTCCACGTTGCGGCATGGCCCTGGAAGCGGAGCAGCCCACTGCGCCCGCGGTGCGGACCGTCTACACCTGCCCGATGCACCCGGAGGTGCAGAGCGACGAGCCGGGGGCCTGTCCCAAGTGCGGGATGGCACTGGAGCCACGGGTGGTGGAGCTCGAGGAGCGTCCGAACCCCGAGCTCGTGGACATGAAGCGGCGGCTGATCGTCGGCGCCGCCCTCGCCGTTCCGATCATTGTCATCGCCATGGGCGACATGATGGCCGGCGGTGCGATCACGCGCGCGACCGGTGCTCGGATGGCGAGCTGGATTCAGCTCGTGTTGGCGACGCCTATCGTGTTCTGGGCGGGTCAGCCGTTCTTCGAGCGCGGGTGGCGCTCCATCGTCTTACGCAGCCCCAACATGTTCACGCTCATCGCGCTTGGCGTGGGCGCTGCTTACATCTACAGCCTGGCGGCGACCGTCGTGCCCGAGTGGTTCCCGCGCGGGTTCTCGCACCATGGCGTCGTCGAGCCGTACTTCGAGTCGGCTGCCGTCATTACCGTGTTGGTCCTCCTGGGCCAGGTGCTGGAGCTTCAAGCGCGCGGACGCACGGGCGCCGCGCTTCGCGCGCTGCTCGGCCTTGCTCCAAAGACGGCTCGTAGAGTCCGAGACGGCACAGACGAGGACGTGCCGCTGACGGACGTGCGCGTTGGCGACGTGCTGCGCGTCCGGCCGGGTGAGAAGGTACCGGTCGACGGCGAGGTCATCGATGGGCACAGCTACATCGACGAGGCGATGGTCACCGGCGAGCCAATGCCGGTCGAAAAAGAGCGCGGCGCGCACGCGATTGGCGGCACCATCAACGGCACGGGCAGCGTTCTGATG
>JBOGIN010000358.1:0-4478 GCA_050742275.1 Vicinamibacteraceae bacterium | reverse complement strand
GTTCTTTTCCCGTACACGTAGCGCAGGCCTTCAGGCCTGACAACTCTTCCGCGAGACGAGAGACATGAGCGCAACGAGTAACTCATCGACGCAGAAGGCCCCGGCAACGTCGTTTGCACCGGCTCGCCTGGAGGCCCTGCGCGCCAGTCTCCAGGGTCACGCGCTGGTTCCTGGCGATGACGGCTATGAGCGGGCACGGCGGACATGGGATGCCGCGACGTTCGACCAGCACCCGGCGATTGTCGTCATGCCTGCGGTCACGGCCGATGTCGTGTCTGCCGTTGGATTCGCGCGCGAGCACGGTCTGCCGATTGCCGTGCAAGGGGCGGGGCACGGACATCCGCGTCCGGCAGACGACGCGCTGCTGTTGAACTTCGCGAACATGTCGCGAGTGGAGGTCGAGGCCGCGACCGGCACGACACCGGGCATCGCACGCGTCGAGCCGGGCGCCCAATGGCGGGACGTGATCCAGGCTGCGCACCCGCACGGTCTGGCCCCGCTCAACGGCTTTGCCGGCACGGTGGGCGTCGTCGGCTACCTGCTCGGCGGCGGCGTGGGATGGCTGGCGCGTCAGTACGGGCCAGGCGCCGGCAGCATTCGATCGGTGGAGCTGGTCACCGCCGATGGCCGTTTGCTACAGGTGAGCGAGGATAGCTACCCGGATCTGCTCTGGGGCCTGCGGGGAGGCGGCGGCAACTTCGGCGTTGTCACGGCGCTCGAATGCACCCTGTATCCGGTCGAGGAGATCTTTGGCGGGCACGTCGTGTACCCGATGGGGCAGGGTCGAGACGTCCTCTCCGCGTATGTCCGGTGGGCGCGAACCGTTCCCGATCAGTTGACATCTGCGGTGCGTCTCGTGCACTTCCCGCCGATTCCCGAGATTCCACCGCCGCTCAACGGCGCATCCGTGATCGTGATCATGGCCTGCTACAACGGAAGCGCTTCGGAAGGAGAGGCGTTGCTGCGGCCCATGCGAGCGTTGGGAACGCCGCTCGTCGATACGTTCGCGCAGATCCCGTATGCACAGGTTGGGACGATCGCAAACGATCCGCCCGAACCGCCGCCGCTCTTTCCTCATATGGACAGCGGCGCCTTTGGAGACCTGTCGGAGACCGATCTCGACACGATCCTCCGCGTTGCCGGCGACCGTGACGCTGGCATTTTCCTGGTCGAGATCCGGCACTTCGGCGGCGCGCTCGCTCGGTTGCCCGAGGACGCTATGCCGTTCAGCCTCCGGCAGGCCAACTGGTATCTCTTTACGCTGGCCGAAGCGCCCTCGCAGGCATTGTTGGAAACGGGACGGCGATCGATGGCCGCGATGATGAGCGCGTTGCGGCCGCACATGACTGGCGACCTGCAGATCAACGCCCTTGGCCCGGGAAGCACGGGGCCCGCTCAGACTCGGGCTGCCTACTCAGAGAACAGCTACCGGAGGCTCGTTGCGCTGAAGGACAGGTACGATCCGGACAATGTCTTCCGCTTCAATCACAATATCGCGCCGTCTTCAGGAGGCTGACGCTACGATCCTCGCTGATAGCCGCGGCGGCCGGTCACCGGGCCTTCTCGTCATGACGCGCGCATCTTACTACGCGTCGTTACGGTCTCAAGCCGTCATCCGTTGAACGTAACGGTATGCGCGTGCCCGGCGTCCGTCGTGGAGGATTTCGACACGCGTTCCCCTTCGGCTGCCTGCATCACCTCGGCCGCGCTCAGCTCCACGGTGTGTGGGTGGTCAGCGTCTCCTCGAATGTCGAGTGCGACCTCGTTTCCCGCAGTTATCTCCGCGGCGCTGATGGCGGCCCGGTGGCCATGGTTGGCGGAGACGGTTCCCGTGACTCCGCCCCCGCCACCCCCAGGCGGACTGGGGCTCGTTGGGCTGTCGTCGCCGTCACACCCACTGACCGTAATCGTGACACCGCTGAGCAACGCAAGAACGGTTTTCGCGTTGAACTCGCGGCGATCGAGCAGTGAATCGACGAGCTCTTTGGGTTCCTTCATCGTCCTCCTCCTGTAAGGAAAAGTGTTGCTAACGCGAGTTGCAAGACTGCTGCCGCGGGGCGCAGACGAAGAAGTGCACGTTTTTCCGCTCTCGACGCAGGAAGGTGTTTCGAGGAGCGAAAACCGGCTTACGCGATGTGAAAGGCGGTCCGTCACGTGTGCCACACGCCGTCTGCCACTCCGCGTCGCGCATCTGCTTCGACGTGTAGCCATTGACGCTATATGCTGATCGGATATAGTTGGAGGATGACCGAGCACGTCGAAGCGCCGGAATCGTTGCTTCCGCTGCCGCCTGCCACCTTCCAGATTCTGGTGACGCTGGCGGATCAGCCGAAGCACGGCTACGCGATCATGCAGGATGCTGCCGCGCGCACGAGCGGCGAGGTGAAGCTCGGGGCGGGCACGCTCTATCGCTCGATCCAGCGCATGCTGGAGCAGGGCTTGATCGCCGAAGTCAGCCAGCGCCAGCGCCCGGCGCGCGAGCTGGACGATGAGCGGCGGCGGTACTACCGGATTACGCCGTTTGGTGAGGCGGTGGCTCGAGCCGAGGCGCGGCGGCTCGGGCGCCTGCTCAAGCTGGCGCGGGCCGCTGGCCTGGCCACCGGGAGGGCATGATGCGCCTCTACCGACTGCTGCTGCGCCTCTATCCCGCGTCGTTTCGCGCCGAGTACGGCGAGCAGTTGTGCGAGCTTCTGGAGGCGCGGCTCCGGGCGGCAGGCGGCGTGTGGGCCAGGCTTTGGTGTTGGATCGAGACGCTGCTCGAGCTGCCGGTGAGCGCGGCGCAGGTGCACTGGGACATCCTGCGTCAGGACGTGCGCTATACGGCACGCACGCTCGCACGCAGCGCCGGCTTCACGCTGACGGCAATCCTGGTGACGGCGCTCGGCATCGGCGCCACCACCGCGGCGTTTTCCATTACCGACCACGTGCTGCTTCGTCCGCTTCCGTTTGCCGATTCGGATCGCCTGGTGCGGTTGTGGGAGAGCCCGCCAGGCTACAACGAGATGGAGCCGTCTCCTCCGAACTACCGCGACTGGAAGCGGATGAGCAGCGCCTTCGAGTCCATGGGGGCGTACTTTGGAAACGAAGCCAATCTGATTGGCGAGCGCGAGCCGCAGCGTGTGCAGCTCACGCTCGTCACGTCCGAGCTGTTTGGCATTCTGGGAGCGCGCCCCATGGTGGGCCGTTCCTTCACGCCGGAAGACGACCGGGACGGCGCGCCCGGAACCGTCGTCTTGAGCTACGGCTTCTGGCAAGGCTACTTCGGCGGCGGTCGGGTGCTCGGCAAGGAGATCGTCCTGGACGGCGCGGCGCACACGGTCATTGGCGTGATGCCCCCGAGCTTTCATTTTCCAAACCGCAACACGCTGCTGTGGAAGCCGCTGCAGCTCGGTCCGGCGGACATGGAGGACAGGAACAACAACATGCTCCTGGTGGTGGCGCGGCTGAAGCCTGGCGTGTCACTGGATCAGGCGCGAGGTGCAATGACTCGCATCGCCGATCGGCTCGAGCGCGCATATCCGGTGGAGAACGCGGAGACCGGCGCCACGGTAAATCTGCTGCAAGATGACGTGTTGAGCCAATCGCGCCTCTTGTTGGTGGTGCTCCTAGGGGCGTCGCTGTGTCTTCTCCTGATCGCGTGCACGAACGTCGCCAATCTGTTCCTGGCACGGGCGCTGGCGCGGCGGCGAGAGCTGGCAGTTCGAACGGCGCTGGGTGCGGGACGAGAGCGCCTTACCCGGCAACTGCTCACCGAGAGCCTCTGCATTGCGCTGGCCGGGGGACTTCTCGGCGTGCTCGTTGCCTCGTTCGCGCTGTCGTTGCTCGGTCGCCTGGTGCCGGCCAATCTCCCCATCGCGCAGATGCCCACGCTGGACCTTCGCGTGATGAGCGTTGCGGCGATGCTGACGGCCATCACCGGCATTGGCTTCGGCGTCATGCCTGCGTTCAGGGTGTGCCGGGAAGCAGGCGCCGAGGGCTTGCGTGAAGGCGCACGGGCGGTCGGGGGCGTCAGGGAACGGCTTCGCTCGATGCTGGTGATTGCCGAAGTCGGCGCGTCTGTCGTCCTGCTCGTGTGCGCAGGGTTGCTGCTGCGGGCGCTCTGGCAGGTGCAGGCCGTGGATCCCGGGTTCCGCCAGGAGAATGTGGTCACCATGCGCACGGCGCTGCCCATCCCCAAGTATGCGGCTGTGGCAGCGCGGCGGCAGTTCTACACGGAAGTGCTGGCGGAGGTGAGCGCGCTGCCAGGCGTCAGCCACACGGCTTACATCAGTTATCTTCCGATGGTAATGCGCGGCGGGATTTGGCCGGTCGCGCTGGACGGCGCGCCGGCCGATCGAGCGGGAGATCGGACGGCGAGCTTGCGTTACGTCACGCCCGGATTCTTTTCGGCGTTGGGGATTCCGATCACGATGGGCCGCGACGTGCGGGAGTCCGACACGCAGCAGTCACCGTACGTGGCCGTCGTCAGCGAGTCGTTT
>JBOGIN010000357.1:0-2246 GCA_050742275.1 Vicinamibacteraceae bacterium | reverse complement strand
GGTCGACCTTGGCGTTCGCACCGACCACGTCCTCACGTTTGGACTACCGGTGAACGAGGGGCGGTTCTCCTCCGCGGCCGAGACCGACGACTTCTACGAGCGGTTGCTCGAGCAGTTCCAGGCGGTTCCTGGCGTGGTTCGGGCGAGCATCAGTGCGCCCAGCCTTCCACTGCTCGGCACCGGCTTCTCCAGACCGTTCAGCATCGTTGGCCAGCCTGCTGTTGCGCCCTCGTTGCGACCGAGCGTGGGCGTCCAGATGGTCACGCCGGAGCACTTCGAGACATTCGGGATCCGCCTCGTACGGGGGCGCCCGTTGACCGCGCAGGACGCCTCGGGCGCGCGGCGCGTGGCTGTCGTCAACGAGCGTTTCGTCGAGGGCTTCCTGAAAGGACGGAATCCGCTGGGCGAGCGAGTGACGATGGAGGAGTTCGTCCCGGGGACGGTCGGATTTGTCCCTGACTTCTCAGGGGCGAGTGTCGAGTGGCAGATTGTCGGCATCTTCCGCGATGTCGCCAACGTCGCGCGGTTCGGCGTTCCCGAGGCGCCGGAGATGTACGTGCCGTTTTCGCAAAGCCCCTGGCCCCAGACCATGGTGGCGGTCCGTTCAGCGACCAATCCCGAAGCGCTGCAACAGAGCCTCGCGGCGATCGTTCGTGCCGCCGACCCGGAGCTGCCGCTGACCGAGGTGCAAACGATGGACGACATCGCTGGGTCGATCTATGCACCCGATCGGCTGAACATCGCGCTCTACGGCGGGCTCGCGGCGCTCGCACTCTTGCTCGCGGCCCTCGGCATCTATGGGGTCATGGCCTACGCGGTCACGCAGCGGACGGCGGAGATCGGGCTCCGTATGGCGCTTGGCGCCGCGCAGGCGCACGTACGGCTTCAGATCCTGCGTGAAGGCATGGCACTCGCGGGGGGCGGGCTCCTGTTGGGACTCTTGGGTGCCTATGGGCTCGGCCGTGTCATGCAAGGCACGCTCTTCGGCACCAGCGCGATCAGCCTCCCCGTGCTGTTAGCGGGCTCGACCGTGCTGCTCGCCGCCGCGCTGGTCGCCTGTTACGTGCCAGCCCGCCGCGCGAGCGCGGTGGATCCCATGATTGCTCTGCGCCAGGAATAGCGCGACGCCAGGCAGGGTGTTCGGCGGACGCGCGTCGGCGGCTGGTAACGGTCTGGATCGCCTGAATCGTGAGCCTCAGAGACCTTGACCGAGCCGATCCTGCAGTCGCGCGCGATAACGTCGACCGAGGCGGATCTCCGTCCGATCCTTCAGCACGACGATGTAGTCACCGTGGGCGTCGGCCTGGAGCTCGTCGATTAGATCGATGTTGACGATGGCCGATCGATGGACGCGTATGAACCGTCGCTTGTCGAGCACCGCATCCAGCTGGCCCAGCAGACTGCGGTGCAAATGTGCCGCGCCATCGCGCGTGTGAAGCTTCACGTACATCCCAGCAGCTTCAATCCATGTGATCTGTTGAACCGGCAGCAGGCGAACGCGGCCGGCGCCCTTGAGCACGATGCGATCGAGCGTCGCGCCCCGGTGCGCCGCTGAAGACGAGGAAGGCGCCGCGCCATCGATCTCGTGTGGCTGTTCGATGCTGTCGAGCAATGCCTGCATCTGCGACAGCAACGCTTCCGCGTGGCCCGCGCGGACGTGCCGGAGTGCCCGGTCGAGCGATGCTTCGAAGCGCTCGTCGCTGAACGGCTTGAGCAGGTAGTCGACCGCGTGCACCTCGAATGCCCGCAGCGCGTACTGATCGTACGCCGTGGTGAAGATCACCGGCACGTCGCGGCCGAGCAGCTCCAGCACCTCGAACCCGTTCAGTTTCGGCATCTGCACGTCGAGGAACACGAGATCCGGCGACAGCTCCGCCACGGCCTTCACCGCGTCGAAGCCGTTGCCGCATTCGGCCGCGATCTCCACGTCGGGATGCGCAGCCGCGTACTCGCGCACCACGGCCCGCGCCAGCGGTTCATCGTCGACGATGACGACGCGCAGCATGTCCATCGTCAGCCTTCCACCGCCGGCAGCCTCACTTCCACGCGCCAGCCGCCGTCGCGCTCGCCGGCCGAGAGGCTCGCGTCCGTGCCGTGCAGCGCACGCAGCCGGGCCCTGACGTTGGCGAGCCCGACGCCGGCGCCGCGGCCCTGCGGGCGATCCTCGTCGCAGGGGTTCTCGACGAAGATGCGCAGCGTGCCGCCGGCGCGCTCCGCGCCCACCCGTATCGTGCCCCCGTTCAGGA
>JBOGIN010000356.1:0-2148 GCA_050742275.1 Vicinamibacteraceae bacterium | reverse complement strand
CTCGAGGCTCGTGCCGCCATTCGCTGGACGCTTCGACGTCGTGCCGGCGACCGGTGAGCTCATTGCCGTCGAGAGTCTGTTTCCGGATCTGAGCGCGGTCGAGCGCTTTCCGGCGCCGTTCTCGCTGAACGCCGACAACGTGACGCCCTACACGACGCAGTGGAACGTCAACATCCAGCGAAACTTCCTCCGTGACTATCTGGTCGAGGTCGCCTACACGGGCAGCGCGGGTCGGAAGCTTTGGAAGCGCTTCAACTTGAATCAGCCAATCGAGGGGACGACGCCGATCGAGGAGCGCCTGCCGTACCCCAACTTCGATCCGGCGATTCTCACCTCGTCGAACGACGCGTACAGCGACTTCCACGGCCTCTCGGTGCGGCTCGAGAAGCGCTATTCGTCGGGCGTCTTCTTCGCCGGTAACTACCAGATCTCGCGGATGATCGACAACAACTCGGGCCAGATCGAATCGAACGACACCGCGTTTCGGTGGAACAAGGATGCCGACCGCGCCTACTCGCGCTACCACCGACGCCATCGAAGTAGCGTGACGTTCGGCTACGAGCTGCCGTTCGGGGCGGGGAAGCGGTGGCTCTCGGGAGGCGGCGCCATGAGCGCCCTCCTAGGCGGCTGGCAGCTCTCCGGCGCCCTGTCGATGCAAAGCGGCGTGCCGTTCACCGTTTCCGGCAGCGCCATCCAGAATCTCGGCAGCTACGTCCCGAGCCGGGTCAACTTCGCGCCCGGCCGCGAGGACGACAAGGGTCGGCTGGACGATCCCACGCCCGAGGGATGGTTCGACGCTACGGCGTACGCGCTGCCGCCGGCGGGCTTCCAGGGCACGGCCGGACGCAACACGCTGATTGGCCCGCCGTATCGCCGCATGGATCTGGCCATCACGAAGCGGTTCCGGATTGCCGCCGCGAGCCTCGACTTCCGCGGCGAGATCTTCAACCTGTTCAACCACACGAACTTCGGCAATCCTGCCGCGAACATCTCGAACGCCAACGTGGGCATCATCACGAGCGCAGACGACGCCCGCCACGTGCAACTGGTGCTCCGGCTGCTGTGGTAGCGAGGGCCGGCCACCGGACGTCGACAACCGTGGACGTAGCCGTCGGAAGGACTGCCGTGGTCAACGCGTTTCTGCACCGTCTCGACATCCTGACGCGCCTGCGCACGAAGCTCGACCGAGGTCGCGTGGTCGTGGGCGCCGGCGCGGGCACCGGTCTCTCCGCCAAGTGCGAGGAGGCCGGTGGCGTCGATCTCATCATCCTCTACAACTCAGGTCGGTACCGCATGGCCGGGCGTGGGTCGCTGAGCGGGCTGCTCGCCTACGGCAACGCCAACGAGATCGTCAAGGAGATGGGGCACGAGGTCTTGACGGCCGTCCGTCAAACGCCCGTCCTGGCCGGCGTCAACGGCACCGATCCGTTCATGATCCGCGACCACTTCCTGCGAGAGCTGAAGTCGCTGGGATTCGCCGGCGTTCAGAACTTTCCAACCGTCGGCCTGATCGATGGCCTCTTCCGCGCGAATCTCGAGGAGACCGGCATGAGCTACGAGCTCGAGGTGGCGTGCATTGCCGCGGCGCGGGAGCTGGATCTGCTCACCACGCCCTACGTCTTCAATGCGGACGAGGCGCGTCGAATGACCGAGGCAGGCGCCGATATCATCGTGGCACACATGGGGTTAACGACCGGCGGCGCCATCGGCGCGAGAACCGCCAAGTCGCTCGAGGACTGCGTCCGTGAGGTGCAGGCTATCATCGACACGTCCAAGACGATGCGGCCGGAGGTGCTGGTGCTGTGCCATGGAGGCCCGATCTCGAGCCCGGCCGACGCGCAACACATGCTGAACCGTTGCGCCGGTCTGGACGGCTTCTTCGGCGCGAGCTCGATGGAGCGCCTGCCGACCGAGAAGGCGCTGACCGAGGAGGTGCAGCGGTTCGCCGCCCTCAGGCTCGGCCCGCGAGCCCCGGTGGACGAGGAGGCCGTGCCCGACGCGCGGTCAGGAAGGTAGCTGCCCATGAGCACGATCGCGGTGGTGGGGACGCTGGACACCAAAGGCGTCGAGCACGCATTCGTGGCCGACTGCATTCGCGAGCTGGGTCACGACGTGTTGATGGTGGACGTCGGCGGCCAGGGGCCGGCG
>JBOGIN010000355.1:0-3947 GCA_050742275.1 Vicinamibacteraceae bacterium | reverse complement strand
CCATAGCGAGACGTACGCACGTCTTGGCTCGCCCCCCGTCGAGCCCAGGCTGCTGCTCTGGGCCAAACGACTCGCCCGGGAGCCTGAGCGCGCCTCTGCAGCAGACATCGACGAGCTCAGGTCGCTCGGGCTCGATGACCGCGCGATTCTCGATGCGATTCAGACGGTAAGCTATTTCGCGTACGTGAACCGTTTGGTGCTCGCAGCGGGTGTAGGCGTGGAGGAGGACTTCCAGACGACGTGCAGGGCGGAGCTCGAGGAGTGACCGGAGACGGCGCACGTCGACTGGAGGTCTCGGGCAATGGTGCGGGCGGGCGGTCGGCTCTCGTCCTGCTCGGTGCTGGCGCGCTCATCTTGTGCGCCTTCGCCGCCATGGTGTGGCTGCAGTCGAAGCCGGGCGAGCCCGCCTTCATGGCGGCCCTGGCGGCTGCCGGCATCGGCTATCTGATTGCTCTTACACGGCTCGTGCGCAGGCCGTGTCTCTCGCGTCGCGCTCTCGCTCTCTGCCTCGCCCTCGCCTTTGCTGGACGTGCCGTCCTGCTCACGCTGCCGGACGATCAAGGCGGAGATTCGATCCGGTACGTATGGGACGCGCGCGCCCAGCGGGCCGGTCTCAACCCTTACACCGCGCGCCCCGACGATTCGGCGCTCGCTTGGTTGCATACCGACCTGACGCGCCGCGTCCATGCTCCGTGGCTCCCCACCATTTATCCGCCAGTCGCTCAGCTCTATTTCAGAGTCGTGACCTCGTTGGACGAATCGGTATTCGCCTTCAGGGTCGCCGCGGTCATCTGTGACATGCTGATCACACTGGCCATCGCTGCAGCGCTCGCCGCAACCGGACGTCCGCTGGCCTGGGTGCTGGTGTATGCGTGGCACCCCTTGGTGCCGGTCGAGGCGGCTGCAGGCGCGCACGTCGATCTGCTTGGCGTGTTGATGCTCGTCGTCTCGTGGCTGGCGCTGATTCAAAAGCGGACCACGGTTGCCGCGATCGCGTTTGTCGCTGCCGTCCTCGTGAAGCTGCTCCCTATCGTGCTCCTTCCGCTCTATTGGCGCCGTGTTCGTGTCCGAGATGCGCTGCTCGCGGCTGCGCTGGCCGGCGCCGCGGTGCTCGCCGTGACAGGTGGCCAGCCACCGATCGGATCGCTTGGGGCGTTCGTCGATCGGTTCAGGTTCAACGGCCCCATCTTCGCCGCGCTCAATTACGTCGTAGATGCACGAGTGGCGGCTACAGGTGCGGTCGTCATCGGCCTCGTCGTCGCGGCGTGGCTGCGTGTGCGGCGTTCGGTTCAGGAGCCGGACGCGTGGGCCTGGCCCATGGCCGGTGCGCTGCTGGCGGCGCCAGTCGTCTGTCCCTGGTACCTCGTGTGGCTCACACCATTTCTCTCCAGCAGAAGGTCGCTGCCGGTCTTGGTCTGGAGCCTCAGCGTGCTCGCGGTTTATCCCGTGTGGTACATGCGGTCGCTCGGCGGGTCCTGGATCGTCCCAGCGCCGCTGCTCGGGCTCGAGTTCGGCGCAGTGGCGGTCGCCGCCGCGGCGCTGATTGGCAGGCGTTCGTTGCAAGAAAGGCCCGCGAGAACCCCTGCTCTGAGACCCTGACGGGGAAGCCCGCCCTGTCCTCAACACACTCATTGTGTGAACGACTTCACACTTCAGAGTTTCATCACGTGCTCCGCCACGGCAGATATCTCTTGACCGACCAAATCAGTCGCATATAGAGTGCGGAGTTGGAATTGAGACTCAGTTTCATTTCGTTCATTCTAGCGATTCCGTCCCGAATCAGGAGCTCGCTCATGATGCACGCCTCAGAGCTTCGGGTTGTTTCGGCGACACAGCCCGGCGTCCGCCGTCTGTTCGTTGCCGTCGCCATCGCGTTGGCCGTTTCTTGGCCTGTGCACGCCGCCGCCGCGGACCAGTCGGCGGATGGACCATCGACGACCGAACCGCAGTCAACCGACCAACAGGCCGAGGAAATCGAGGAGCTGAAACGGCGACTCGAGCTGTTGGCCCAAGAAGTGGAGAAGCTCCGCAGCGGTGAAGAGGAACATGAGCTGACCACCGACGAGACGCGCGCGCTTGGGTTGGCGCCCTCAGCGGCTTCGGCGTACGCCAAGCGGCAAGGCATTTCGTTTGCCGGCTACGGCGAGGCGCTCTACGAGAACTTCGAAGGCGACCGCACGGCACAATTCGACTTCCTGCGCGCGGTCATCTACACGGGGTACCGCTTCAGCGATCGGTTCGTGTTCAACTCCGAGATCGAGTTCGAGCACGGTGGCGACGAGCTCGGCGTGGAGTTCGCCTATGTCGATTACATTGTCAATCCCCAGGTGACTGTGCGCGGCGGCCTGCTGCTGATGCCGTTGGGACTCGTCAACGAGTTTCACGAGCCCAACGTCTTTCTCGGCGCGCGGCGTCCTGCCACGGAGTCGCAGATCATCCCTTCGACCTGGCGCGAAAATGGGGTAGGTGTGCTCGGCACGGTTGGTCGGTTCAGCTATCGCGGTTATCTCGTGAACGGGTTCGATGCGTCCGGCTTCACGGCCGACGGGCTGCGCGGTGGACGGCAGAACGGCGGCGAGGCGAAGGCGGATGACCTGGGCGTCGTCGGTCGTCTCGATTACGCGGTGAGCCCCGGCGTGTTCGTGGGCATCGGCGCGTACAGAGGCGGCGCCGACCAATCAGCACCCGCGGCCAGCGGCGGCGAGCTCGATGTGACGACAACGATCATGGAGGTGCATGGACAGGCGCAGGTACGTGGCTTCGATGTTCGCGGCTTGTTTGCCAACGCTGACGTGGACGGCGCGCAAGAGCTCAGCCTGGCCAACGACCTCGCGGTAGACGAAGCCGTTGCCGGAACGATGCGGGGTGGCTATCTGCAGCTTGGCTACAACGTGCTCGCGACGATTTCGGATCGGCTACGGCTCACGCCGTACTACCGCTTCGAGGTGGTCGACACGCAACGGGACGTGCCGGCAGGCTTCGTTCGCGACCTGGCCCGTGTTGTCACGTTTCACGTGATAGGCGCCGAGCTGCGTCCCATCTACAACATCGTCGTCAAAGCCGACTATCAGTTGACTGATAACGATGCTGGCACTGGGCGAGATCAGTTCAACATCTCCCTCGGCTACGCGTTTTGACGTGAGGAAGCTGGTCGCGATCTTCGTCCTGCTTACGACGGTTGGAGGGGTCGCACGCGTCACGGCGCAGAGCACGATCACCCGTGATGAGGCGCTGAAGCTCGCGTTTCCTGGCGCCGCGATCACCTCTGCGACCGTCTTTCTCACGGAGGCGCAGCAGGCTCGCGCGGCCAAGCTCGCCGGTGAGACACTGCCCAGCCCGCTCGTGGCTCGCTACGTGGCACGTGTCGAGGGCCGTGTGATTGGGCGCGCCTACGTGGACACGCACGTAGTTCGCACGAAGCGCGAGAGCCTCTTGATCTCACTGGACGCCAGCGGTCGCGTGACACGAATCGACGTGACCGCTTTTCTCGAGCCGCCAGAGTACCAAGCACCACCTCGTTGGCTGGAGCAATTCGACAATCGCTCGCTTGGTCCGGATCTGAGCTTGCAACGTAGCATTCGCGTCATCACCGGCGCGACATTGACTGCGATGGCGACCAATGCCGCCGTTCGCAGAGTTCTTGCGATCGATCAAGTGCTCGAAGCGGGCGAGGCCCAGCAGTAGGGCGGCCCTTCGGGGGAGTAGGCAGGGTGGGACGGCCCTCCAGGGCCGCCAATAAAGTCACGATGCCAACCTGGGAACGACGGTCACTCCACGTGCTGACCCTTTTGGTCACGCTCACGGGCGTTATCTATTTCTGGATGAAGTACGCCATGGTGACCGACGACCCATTCGCCGTCGTCAACCATCCACTCCAGCCGCTGGTTCTCGCCGCGCACATCCTACTGTCCCCCGCGTTTCTGTTGGTCTTCGGCCTCGTCTTGCAG
>JBOGIN010000354.1:0-13049 GCA_050742275.1 Vicinamibacteraceae bacterium | reverse complement strand
GTCCTGACGGTGGCGACCACGCCCGGACTCTCCTCCTCGATCCGCGCGGCGAGGGCATCGAGCCGCTCTCGATGCAGCTTTTCGCCGGCCAGCGCGTTGATGTCGTCTCGAAGCTCCGGGCTCAGGAGATTCAGGTCCGACCCTGAGACCTCCACTGATTTGATGATTGCGCCTTCCGGCACCTCGGTCTCCTGGGCGCCGCCGGCCAGGACGGGCACACCGAGCACGATCAGCACGAGTGCAAGACATCTCATGTCGACACGTGTAGCAACCTGCGCGCCATCACGGAACCCGTTGATTATCAAGCGGATTACCGCACCGCCTGTGCCGATTATTCACAGGTGTGACCGGACGATACGACCGCGCCCGGCAAGTCGCGCGCTCGCACGATGTGCAGGTCGAGCAACGGGATGTGATGAGTTGCTAGACACCCACCACGTCGAATCCGAAGGTTCGCGCGGTGAGACCAAGGGCGGTGTCGTGTGTGGCAATGATGGGTAAGGGGCCCACGCGATCTCGCCAGATCAACGCTGTTGCCAGGTGCAGGGCGTCGAGGGTACCGAGCGACATTGGAAGCGGGTCACCCGCCCGGCTCAGTACCGGCGGTCGTAGCAGGACCAGGTCGATTGCCTCGAGCCAGTCCGCGACGGCCTTCCGGCGAACCGCCGCCTCCTCTGTCGTGAGTGATCCTTGGAGGCGGAGTCGATCGAGCGTGCGGTAGCTCTCAACGGCCATGAGCTCGCTCGACACCAGTGCGTCGTACGAGCGCAGGTCCTCGAGTGCTCCCGGCTCGCGAAGCACCAGTCGGAGCAGCGCGGATGTGTCGATGTACGCGATCACCTGCTCACCGCCGGCGGCGGTCTTCGAGCAGGACCGTCAGACTGTCCGTTCGCCTTGCCGGTGGCGGCGGGAGCTCGAGGGTCTTGACACGACGGGTCGCCCGCCGAACTTCGATCGGATCCGCGGCATACGGAACGATGCGGGCCACTGGCGTTTGCCGGTCGAGCACGGTGAGGGTTCGTCCGTTACGCACCGACCTCAGATGCTCGCTCAAGCGCGCCTTGAGGTCTGCGATACCCACGGCATTCATGACCCTATTCTAGTCATGACAGGTCACGAAGTCCACCCCTCCCAAGAGCCGCGACTAGCCCGAAACGAAGCAAATCGCTGCGCCCTGAGGGGGCTGAAGCCCCGGCGCTACGCGCCTCGAAAGGTACGTCACGCGCGTCTTTAGACCACGCGGTCTTGCGACAGGCTTTGTCTCGTTCCCACTCACTGCGAGATCAAGTGGTGAATGCTACTCGTGGCGGATGGCCATCGCCGCGTCGACGTGTGATGCGCGGCGCGCCGGTAGGTAGCTGCCGAGGAGACAGACGCCCGACAAGACGAGGACCGCGACAGTCAAGGTCAGGGTGTCGTGGGGGCTGACCCCAAACAGAAAGCTCGTCGCGACACGACCGATGGCCAGCGCTCCGACGAGACCCACCGCCATGGCAACCGCCACCACGCGCATGCCGTCGCCGACGACGAGCGCCAGCACGTGCCGCCGGCTGGCCCCGAGCGCCATGCGCAGACCGATCTCGCTCGTGCGACGGGCCGTGGCGAAGGTCAGCATCCCATAGATACCGACCGCGGCCAGCACGAGACCGAGCATCGAGAACAGATTGAGCAGGCGCACGATCAGCCGAGGCGCGGAGAGTCCAGCCGACGCGACATCCTGCAAGGTTCGGAAGCTCGACAACGGTTGATCGCGATCGATGTTCGTGAGGGTCTCGCGGAGCGAACTCCCGAGATCAGCCGGCGGCCCGCTGGTCCTCAGAACCAGCGTCATGGAGATTGGCGTTTCGAGATCGGGCACGTAAACCGTGGGGCGCGGACTTGACCATAGCGCGGGCAAGACCGACCCGACCACGCCGATCACCTCCAACCGTGTTTCGCCTCCATCCAGTCCGACGAGCAGATGCTGGCCGATGGGATCCTCTCCGTCGAAGAAACGCTCGGCAAGCGTCTCGTCGATCAGGGCGACCGGCGTGGACAAGCGGACGTCGGTGCCCGTTGGCAGTCGACCGCGGCGAAAGGGGATTCCCATCGCCTTGAAATAGCCGGCGCTGATTCGTCGATAGTCGGCCACCGTACGCTCTGCGAGTGACTCGGGTGGACGGCCTTCGAGGTGGACGTACAGGTCGTTGAACTCGAAGGCGAGCGGAAGCTCGGAGACGAGTCCCGTCGCCTCGACGCCCGGAAGCTGCGCTGTTCGGTCGACGACCTCCTGGAAGAACGTGCGTCGCGAGGCCGGATCCGAAGACAATGGCCGCGCGAGCTGCACCGTGAGCGCGCCGGCCAGGTTGAACCCGGGATCGACCGCCAGGAGCGTCGACAGACTCCGTGCTATCAGACCGGCGCCGACCAGCAAGACGAGGCTCACAGCGATTTGCACGCCGACGAGACTGCGTGAGACGCCGTGGCCGGAACGGCGGCCGATCACCGGGCCGGGACGCAACAAGCCCAGGGCCCGGCGGCGCACGGTGAACACCGCGGGAAGAAGGCCAAAGAGGAAAACGGTGCTCACCGACAGGGCCAGCGCGAAGCCCAGCACCGACGCGTCGATGGTCGTCTCCGTCAAGCGCGGCAGGGCACCGAGCTCGATTGCACGAACAATGCGGACACCTCCGAAGGCCAGCAGCGTGCCCAGCGCGCCACCCGCGAGTGCGACGACGCAGCTCTCCGACATGAGCAGGCGCACCAGGCGCGCCCGTCCGGCGCCGAGCGCTGCCCGAGTGGCAAGCTCTCGTTGGCGACCAGCGCCGCGCGCCATGACCAGATTGGCGACGTTCGCACAGGCAATGAGCAGCAACATGACGACCGCGATCGTCAATGCGATGAGCGGTCGCCGCGCGCGCCCGAGCAATGCCTCGTGCAGCGGCTCCAGACGCAGCTGCCATCCTTTGTTGGTATCGGGGTATTGCTGCGCCAGGCGCGCCGCGATGACATCCAGCTCTTGGCCGGCCTTGCGCAGCGTCACATTCGGCTTCAACCGCCCGACCGGACGGAGATTGTGAGCGCTTCGCGACCGCCACTCCGCGCCCCCGAACGGTCGTGAGACCCACACATCGGTGTTGGCAGGGAACCACGCGCCACGGGGCATCACGCCGACGGTGGTCACGGCGAGCCCATCGAGGGTCACCGCCTTTCCGACGACGTCGCGGCGGCCGCCATACCGCCGCTGCCAGAGCTCGTAGCTCAGCACCGCGGCCGTTGGGCTCGTTTCGTCCTCGTACCGTGCCACGAACCCGCTCCCAATCATCGGGCGCATTTGGAACACGTCGAAGAGGTTCGACGCGACGAGAGCCACACGCACCCGCTCTGGCTCGCCGGCGCCGGTGAGGTTCATTGGACCGTTGAACGACTGTGCGGCGCTGATCTCCGCAAAGCTCGTCGCTTGCGCCCGATAGTCGAGAAAGTCGGCGGCAGAGACGCTCGCGGAGTGGGAGGTGTCGGACTGGCCCCACATCAAGACGAGCTGCTCCGGCTGCGGATACGGCAGCGGTCGCAGCAGCACGGCCTTGGTGACGCTGAAGACGAGGGTGCCCGCGCCGATCCCGAGCGCCAGCGTCGCGACAGCGGTCAGACTGAAGCTGCGGTGCTGCCACAAGCTCCGTCCCGCGAACCGGAGGTCCTGCACTGCGGTGTCGATCAGAGGCAGGCCCCGCTGCTCGTAGCACGTTTCCCGCACGCGCGCGAGGTTCCCGAAATCCCGCGACGCCGCCCGACGCGCCTCTTCCGGGCTGAGCCCGCTCCGGCGATGCTCCGCTTCGGCCATCCGCAGATGCACCCGGATCTCCGCGTCGAGCTCGCCGCCGTCGTGACCGCGACGAAACATCCCGCGCACGCGCCACCACAAGCTGCGCATCATCCGCGCCTCACCTCGAGAAAGCGCGCCACCAGACCGGCGGTTTCCTCCCAGTCCTTCACTTCGGTGGCAAGCTGGCGCCGACCGGCGCGCGTGACCGAATAGTACTTCGCTCGCCGGTTGGCCTCCGACGCCCCCCACGTCCCTGCAATCCAGCCCTTCTGCCGCAAACGGAGCAACGCCGGGTAGATTGACCCTTGGTTCAAATGGAGCAGCCCGTCCGAGATCTGCTCGATGCGCCGGGCGAGGCCAAAGCCGTGGAGCGGGCCGAGCACGTCGAGTGTCTTCAGGACGAGCAGATCGAGCGTGCCGTACGGAATGTCGTTGTTAGAGGTGGCCATGTTGTCTGTCCACAGGAATTATGAACAGTTTTCTGTAGACTGTCAACATGGACGTCACCCGGACTGCACCTGTACGGATAGCCACCTATCGAGCGATCACTTCGCCCAGGTGGGCTACCGCATCCCGGAGCTGACGATCGGAGAGATACGGCGCCGGGCCGAGGCGTAAGAGCGTGCCTCGCGCGTCGGTGAGGACGCCGCGGGCGCGCAGCGCATCGGAGAGCTGCCGGGCCTGTGGCGAGCGCAGCGCGAGGAAGCCGGCGCGGCGCTCAGCGGGAATCGGCTCGACGTGGGCGATCGCCGGATCGACGTCGAGCGCTTCGAATGCGCGCTGCAGCAGGCCCACCTGATGCACGCTGACCTCGCGCAGGAGCACCGGCGTGAGCCCCATCCGCGCGTGGAAATCGAACACGGCCGCGGCCCGATACTGGGACGTTGGATCGTACGTAGCGCCCGCGAAGCTTGCCGCGCCCCCTGGGTATGGCACCCGGCCCAGCTCGGCGCGCTCGTCCCGATGCGCGAACTCGCTGAACCAACCGGTGAGCACCGGTCGTAGCCGGCAGTGGGGTGGGATACGAAGGAACGCGTTGCCTTCCCCAAGCTGACAGTATTTGTAGCCGCCTCCCGTCACGAACGCCTCCTCGAGTCCCATCTCACGCAGGTTGAAGGAGACGAGGTTCAAGTGATGGTAGGCGTCGACGAGCAGAATCGCTCCGTGGCGCACGCACGACAACGCGACAGCGTCCAAATGAGGCACGATCTCCGCCGTTTCGTAGAACACCGACGAGATCAGTGCGGACGCCGTGCGATCATCGATGGCGGCCGCCACGCGTTCGGCAACCGTCTCGGCGGGTCGCGCGGCGATTCGCACGATCTCGAGACCCACCTCCGCCAGCCTATCGAGCTGCCGTCGTAAGCTGTGAAACTCACCGTCGGTCGTCACGAGGCGCGGCCGTGCCCCGAGCGGAAGCGCAGAGAGCAGCCGCGTCACGAGCTCGTGCGTGTTCTGGCCGAGCGCGACATCCCCATCGACGTCGCCGAGCAGGCGCATGAAGCCTGCCTTCACGCGAGAGGCGTGCTCCTCTGCCGTTGCCCACTTCTCGTCCACCAGGGCCGCGGCGTCGAGCCATGCACGCTGCTGAGCCTCGAAGCCCACGTCCGGCCAGGCCTGATGAGAATGGCCGGTGAGCAGCAGCCGGTCGCTGACACGGAAGCGGGAATAGTGACGCGCCAGGGCGTTGTCCCTCCCGTACAGCGTCGCCGGCTCGATCGGAGCTGTGCTGCTCATGGGAAGTCCCTCGTTGCGTGTGCGGCGCGGCTCAGAGTTGGCTTCGGATGGCCCACAGGTCCGGAAACAGCGGGTGTCCGAGCGTCTCGCGCAGATACGTGGCGCCGCCGGATCCGCCCGTCCCGCGCTTGCCGCCGATCGTGCGCTCGACCATCTTCACGTGGCGATAGCGCCATTCCTGGATGCCCTCGTCCAGATCGACGAGACGCTCGCAGAGCTCCGCGTTCTTCGTGTCGCGCCGATAGACATCGATCAGCAGCCGTTGAACGGCGCTCGATGGCTCGATGCTGCCGGTGACGTCGCGATGCAGATGCTCCGGCGGCACGGGATATCCTTCTCGCGCCAGGTACCGCAGGAACGCGTCCCACAGCGTCGTTTCGCGGTAGCGACGCTCGAGCGCGATCCTGCCGCGACTCCCCTCCGGGAAGCGCCGCACGACCTGCGCGGACTTCAGGCCCAACGCGAACTCGAGCTGACGGAATTGATCGGACTGGAAGCCGCTCGCCGCCTCCAGCCGCTCGCGGAACGACAGAAATTCCAGCGGCGTCATCGTCTCGAGGATATCGAGCTGGGCGACGAGCACTTTGAGAATCGTCAGAATCCGCTTCAGCGTGTGCTGCGCGCGAGAGGAATCGCCGGCCTCCAGCAGACGCTCGACGTAATCCAGCTCGTGTAGCAGCTCCTTGAACCACAGCTCGTAGACCTGGTGAATGACGATGAAGAGCAGCTCGTCATGCTCGGGCCCTGCGGATCGCGGCTGTTGGAGCGCGAGCAGCTCGTCGAGGCGCAGATAACTGGTGTAGGTGACCGCCGCGGGGTCCCCTGGCCCGCTGCCGGCCTGGGGTGTCTTAGGCCCGCCCGTCTCCGGAAGCTCGTTCGCCATACCTTGCCCTTGGTAACGATCATACAGATACGAGCCGCGGGCCGTGGAGGCAATAGCTCCCCCCACGCCTATCGATGGGAGTTGACAAAGCGACTGGTGTGTCCGATACTTCCATCGATCAACGATGGGAGTCGCAAGCCAGTGATCGGCGCATGCGCCGAATCTCCCCCACCTGACACCCGGCGAACGTGACGACATGCGCCTCTATCTTCGTCGTCTCGCCTATCTAGTCCGCGGCAGGCGTGCCGAACGCGAGCTTGCCGAAGAGCTGCGGTTCCATCGTGAGATGGCGCAGCGCGATCTCCATCGCGCTGGCGTGCCGGCGGAGGAAGCGGCCCGCATGGCCAGCCTGGCGATGGGGAACACAATGCTCGCCCACGAGGATGCACGCGCGGTCTGGATCTCCCCATGGCTCGACGACCTCGGGCAAGACGTTCGACACGGCGTCAGGGGTCTCAGGCGCAGTCCTGGCCTCGTCGCCGTCTGCGCCTTGTCGCTGGGGCTGGGGATCGGCCTCAACACGCTCCTGTACATGGGCGCAGCCACCGTGTACCTGCACCAGCCGACGATGGCCGATCCGGATCGGATGGTGGGCGTCGAACCGGGGAACGCCAACCAGTTTTCGTATCCCGACTATCGCGACCTCGTACGCAGCGGCATCTTTGCGGATGCGTTGGGCTTCAGGACGACCGGGTTGAACCTCGGCTCGCGTGACGGCGTGACATCGGTGGGCGCGCTCGCGGTGACCGCAAGTTTCTTCGACGTTCTCGGCGTGCGGGCACAGATCGGCCGCACGTTTTCGGCGAGAGAGGCGGCAGCGGAGCGAGAACCGCGCCTGCTGGTTGTCACGCACGCGTTCTGGCAGCGCCGCCTCAGAGGCGATCCGGGCAGCGTCGGGGAGTCGCTTCAACTGAACGGCCAGCCATTCACCATCGTCGGCGTCCTGCCGGAAGACTATCGTGCGGTTACTGGATGGATGGGACCACAGTTGTACGTTCCGCTGAGCAAGTTGATCTTGCCGACCATCGACGAGCGCGGAAGCCCTAGCCTCAGCGTCATCGCCCGGCTGGTCCCCAACGCCACAGCCGCGCAGGCGCAGTCGGCCGTCACCACGCTTGGCGCGTCACTAGAGCGTGCCTACCCCGAGCGGAACGCGGGAATGGGGCGTCCCGCGAGCGTCTTTCCGGCCGAGCGCATGCAGTTCCGCGGCACGCCATCACAGTTCTTTCTCGTTGCGGGTCTGCTCTGGGGCATCGCTGGCATCGTCCTCGTCATCGCGTGCGTGAACGTCGCGGGACTGCTGATGGCGCGCGCCGCCCAGCACCGGCGTGAGCTTGCGATTCGCGTCGCGATTGGCGCGGGCCGCGGACGCGTCGTGCGGGCGTTGCTGGTGGAGAGCTTTCTGCTGGTCCTGGCTGGAGCAGCTGTCGGGCTGCCGTTGTCGTTTGGGCTGAGTCGAGTTCCATGGCCTGGGGCGATGGGTCTGCTTCAAAACACCGTGGCCGTGGACGGCAGCCTGCTGCCGTATGCAGCGGCGCTGGTCGTGGTCACCACACTGCTCTGCGGCGCCCTTCCAGCCCTCAGGGCCGTCGGCGCCGACATCGTGACAGAGATTCGGCAGGGCGGAGACGGGGCCACGGGGAGGCTGTGGCCGCGACACACACTGATCGTGGGCCAGGTTGCGATGTCGGTGATGTTGATTGTCATGGCGCTCTTGTGCGCGCGAAGCCAGATCTCTGCTGGCGCCGCGAATCTCGGGTTCGACATCGACCACGGCGTCGTCGCCCAGTTCAGCCTGGACTCGAGTCAATATCCCGGGGACGAACGTCGCCGCTTTGCCGACTCGATTGTGGAGCGAGTCGAGCGGCTCCCTGGTGTGTCCTCGGTGAGCGTCGCGAGCTTGGTGCCGCTCGGCGGCGATTCATTGGTCCGAAGCTTTCATCCCGCGGGTCGAACTGACATCCCGGGATCCAGACCGTCTACCCACAGCGTTGGGCCCCGCTACTTCGAGACGCTTGGGATCCCGCTCGTCCGCGGACGCGACTTCGACGCGTCGGACGCGGCGGGCACTTCCGCCGTGGCCATCGTCAACGAGACGTTCGCGAAGACACACTTTCCCGGACAGGACGTCGTAGGCAAACGGGTGCAGACGGGCGATGCGCCCGATGCCGAAGTGATTGGCTTGGTTCGCGACAGCCGGATGGACACCATCGGCGAAGCCCCTCAATCGGTGATCTACTATCCCTTTGCGCAGCGGCCCAGCCGACTCATCGTACATATACGAACGTCGGTACCTCCCGAAAGCGCGATCTCCATGCTCGACAGTGCCATTGCGGCTGTCGATCGGACCATCCCGGTGAGCGTGCAGACGTTGCGGAGCGCCACGAGTCTCGAGCTGACGATGCGTCGAGCCGGGACGGTCCTCGTGGGCTCGATCGGAGCGGTCGGGCTCTTGCTGGCACTCATCGGGCTGTACGGCGTGATGGCGTATCTCGTCGCCTCGCAGACCGCAGAGGTCGGCGTCCGAATGGCGCTGGGCGCGTCCGGGGCTCGCATCAAGTGGGACGTGCTGCGGCGCGGCCTCATGCTGGTTGCGGCTGGTGTCGTGATTGGCGGCGCCGCCTCGTTGGGATTGGCGCCGGCGCTCCGGACGTTCCTCGTCGGCGTCAGCCCTTTCGACCCCGTGACGTTCGCAGCCGCGGCAATGCTGCTCGTGATCGTCGGTCTGGCCGCTGGTCTCGTTCCCGCGCACCGTGCGTCGCGAGTCGATCCCGTGTGCGCGTTGAAACAACTGTAGATGACATGGTTGACCATGCCCGGGCGGTGCGGGTAGGCGGGTATCCCTTCGTACTGGTGGGAGGCCCTCACGCTGTGAGCAAGCGCTCGATTTCCGTAATCATCACCGTCATCCTCGTGGCGGTGGTCGTGTGGCTCGGAGGACGGGTGCTCTGGAATGCGCTCCTGGCGATGCACGGCCGCTGACCGCCGCAGGCTATTCTCGCCGCAAGGCGCTCATCGGCGCTAGGGTCAGTGCCGGCCGTGCCGAGAGAAACGCCGCGCCCGCGACGACGGTAGCGAAGAGAAGAGGCACGGCGCCAAACACCATAGGATCGAGTGGCGTCAAGTCGAACAGCATGTTCTCCATGTAGCGTGTCAACGCCACGCCGCCAGCGAGTCCAGCCGCAATGCCCACGCCGGCCAGGACCAAGCCTTCGCCGATGACGGTCACGAGGATCTGACGCTTCGTCGCGCCCAACGCCATTCGAATGCCAATCTCTCGCATCCGACGGCTGACTGCGAACGCGATACCTGCCGAGATCCCAACTATTGCCAGCGCGCCGGCAGTCACCGCGAACAGGCCGATCATGGCGGTGTAGAACCGCGGACGGAGAATCGAGTTCGAGAGGATGTCGTCCATACTCGCGATCCGATCGGGCGCCGCTCTCGGATCGATCTTCCGAACGATCTCGCGGATGGCCGGCATCAGCGCCGCCGGAGGGCCGTCCGTGCGCACCGCAAAATACGGCGACGAGTTTCCAAACAGCGTGTCGGCCCTACCCCATCGCTCGAGGCTGGCATAGATTTGATGACCGGGGGGCTCCGTCAAGCCGACCTGTCGGACGTCCTCCACGATGCCGATGACGTCCCACCCGATGCCGTTACCGGTGTAGATGCGCGCCCCAAGAGGATGCTCACCGAGAAATCCGCTGCGCGCCAGCGTACGGTTGATGAGGAGGGCGCGAGACTGACCTCTGGCGTCATGGTCGGCAAAGCCACGCCCCGCAATGATCGCGATGCCCATCGCCTCCAGAAAGTCATGGCTGACAATGTGGCCCGTAGGGAATCCTGCTTGTCCCGCGGTCCCAGGCGGAGGTGGCGGTGGGGGAGCAACCGTCAGCGGCCCCGGCTCGGTGCGAATCTGGACCACGCCAAGACTGCTGCGGGTCAGCGGCAAGTGATCGGCGACGCCGGCGGCGCGAACACCCGGCAGTCCCTGGAGCCGTGGGAGCAGCTCGGCAGACAGCTCCAGCGCCGACTGATTGGGCGGCAAGGGAACTTGAAACGTGAGCACCCGCACGGTTTCGTAGCCAGGTCTGATCGTCGAAAGCTTGAGGAAGCTGCGAATCATGAGGCCGGCGCCAAGAAGCAGGACGACTGCGAGCCCAATCTGCAGGATCACCAGGCTGGCCTGCGCGCGCGAGCGGCGGAAGATGCTCAGTCCGTGGCCCGACGAGCCCGCGTTGCGAGCCAATTCCCCTCGGGCCTCGACGCGTGTCTGCCAAAGCGCTGGCATGAGGCTGCACGTCAGCCCAGCGGCCACCGAGAGGCCGACGGCAAACATCAACACCGTCCCATCGACGCCAATTTCGTCGAGGCGAGGGAGGACAGGCGAAGACGGAAGATCTTGCCGTGGCAGCGCGGCACCGAGGGTGCGAAGCCAGTACACGCCGGTCACGGCCAGCCACACGCCAGCGATGCCCCCCAACGATGCGAGCACGAGGCCTTCGGTCAGCAATTGTCGAACAACGCGTGCCCGGCCCGCGCCGAGTGCCAGGCGCACCCAAATCTCGCGCTCACGCCTGATTCCACGCGCTAGCAACAGTCCGCCGACGTTGACGCACGCAATCAACAGCACGAATCCAACCGCGCACCACAGGATGGTCAATGGCCCCGTCGCATCCGCAACCAGATCGTTCTTCAGGCTGACCACGACATGGCGGTGGTTGAGCGGCGCAATGTTTCTCGCCACCCCAGCTGTTGATGGAGGCGGACGCGCAGTGTTGGGCCCGGCCGACGAACCGGGCGGCGCCGGAGGGGGCGGCGGTCCTGCCGGAGGTGGTGGAGGCGGCGGCGCCGGTCCTGCGGACGAGGGCGACCGAGGCGGCGGCGGGAGCGGACTGCCCGGAGCAAACGGTCCGTCGGCGCCGATGTGTCGATTGGCGCGGGCACGGCGCAGCAGCTTCGTGACCTCGTTGCCAGCCGCCTGAAACAACACACCCTCCTTGACGCGTGCAACGGCTACCGGTCCGCCGCGGGCCGGCCAGACGAAGGGCACCCAGAACTCCGTATCAACGTCGGGGAAGTGGAAACCGGGACGCATGACGCCGACGACCGTGTACTGAGTGTCATTCAACCTGAGTGCCTGACCGAGCACCCCCTTGTCACCGTCGAGACGGCGTTGCCACAACGAGTAACTGACAATGGCGACGCGGTCGAGGCCAGCACGTTCCTCGCGCGACTCGAATAGGCGACCCATGAGCGGTGCGGCGCCGAGCATCGCCATGACTGGTGGTGATATCCGTACGCCGTTCACTCGAACAGCTTCGTCGCGGCCGGTCAGCGTGACGGCTTCGGGGATGTACGTGCCTAGGTTCGAAATGCTGTGAGCCCGAGACCTGAGCAGCTCCAGCTCCTCGAGGCTTACTCCGTCCGGGACGGTCTTCGTGCCGCTCCCATCCTCCAGCTCGAATTGCCTGGAGATTCGAACGAAGCGGTCAGCGCCGGGATATGGCAAGGACCGAAGGAGCACTGCATTGACGACGCTGAAGATGGCAGTGTTGCCGCCGATCCCGAGCGCGAGCGTCAAGATCACCACGGCGGCGAAACCCGGTGCGTGCATCAACGAACGCGCCGCAAACCCGGTGTCCTTCCACAGGTCCTCGAGCCAGCGGAACGAGCGTTCGTCGCGGTGAGCTTCTTTTGTCTGCTCGATACCACCAAGCGCACGCGTCGCGGCGGTGTGCGCCTCGTCGGCGGAAAGCCCGCGACGGCGGAATTCGTCCTGAAGGAGGGTCACGTGCGACGCGAGCTCACGGTCGAGCTCGCGCTCGGCAGATTGGAATCGCAGCAACCGGTATAACCGCAGAAGGAACCGTCGCATCCCGCCCATGGCTAGGCTTCACCACACCTGCGGTCTGCCTGCTTCTGTTCACTCGACATCCTCGCTCTCGAACGGGACTGAGTATCGTCCGATTCCACTGGTATGTCAAGTGGTGAACGTCCCGAACACGGGACTATGGCCGCCGCTCGGAATCACGCGCAGATGCGAGGCACGCAAGCACTGATGTACCTCGAGTGCGAGGGACGCCAGGTAGAAATCATTCGCTTCTCAGAAGTACACCTTCACGGCCAGTTGGATCACCCGCGGTCCGCCTGTGCCGGTGTACGTATTCGAGTATTCTCCGAAGTAGCTTCCGTAGTGCGACTGGTCCCCTTCGGGACGCGTGTTGATCGTCAGTGTCGGCGGCTGCGTGCCACTTGGAGGGTTCACGGCCCAGTTGAGGTTCACGTTGCTGAAGTTCGGGTGATTGAAGACGTTGAAGGCCTCGAGCCGAAGCTGGAGGTACCGCGATCCGGTGCCGAGCGGGATGTTCTTGAACAACGACATGTCCCAATTCTGCAGCCCGCCGCCCCGGAGGCTGCTGCGCGCCGGCCTCGGGGGTATGCCTACGGGTGGAGCAACGAACGCCCCTGGATCGAACCTCGATGTCTCGACTGTCTCGTTCACATCGCTTCTTGTCGTCGGGTAGACGTACGCCCGATTCCAGCCGATCCAATCCCCGTTGTAGGTGCCATTGATGGTCATCGCCAGCGACGACCAGAGCCCGGGATCGACGGGAGCACCGC
>JBOGIN010000353.1:0-3827 GCA_050742275.1 Vicinamibacteraceae bacterium | reverse complement strand
GGATCAGGGGTCAGGGATCAGCAGGGAACAGGTGTTAGGCGTCAGCGACCGGGGCAGATCCAACGAACAAGGCTGACGGCCTCGGCCGTTGGCCACCGGGCAGGCACCTGCTGATCGCTGATCTCTGTCCGCCGAGGCTTGCTGATCCCTGCCCCTGACTTCCCTTGCCCCTTGCCCCTGCTGATCCCTGACCCCTGACCCCTGACCCCTGACGCCTGCTGACCCCTGACCCCTGATCCCTGTTGATGTCCGAAAACCGCTAGACATCGGCCCGCGGTCAGCGCAACGATCACGTGATGGACCTCGATCACGACGCCTGCTACCGTGCGATGTGCGCCCGCGACGCGCGCTTCGACGGCCGCCTGTTCGTCGGCGTGACGACGACCGGCATCTATTGCCGCCCGATATGTCCGGCGCGGACGCCCAAGCGCGAGCACGTCATCTTCTATCCGTCGGCGGCAGCGGCGCAGGCGGCCGGCTTCCGTCCCTGCCTGCGGTGCCGGCCCGAGACGGCGCCCACGCTCGCAGCCTGGCACGGCTCGTCCAACACCGTGTCGCGCGCGCTGTCTCTGATTGAAATGGGAGCGCTGGACGAGGCGGACGTCGAAGCGCTCGCGGGACGGCTGGGCGTGGGCGACCGGCAGCTGCGACGGCTCTTTCGTCACCATCTGGGCGCATCGCCAATCGAGGTGGCACAAACGCGCCGTGTTCTGCTCGCGAAGCAACTGATTCACGAGACGACGCTGCCGCTGGCCGAGGTCGCGCTGGCCGCGGGATTCGGCAGCATCCGCCGCTTCAACGAGCCGTTCCGTCAGCTCTTCGATCGACCGCCGAGCGCGCTGCGTCGCGCTGGCGCGACGACGCTGACAGCCGGCCCGACGGGGGCGGTCACGATGTTGCTCCGCTACCGGCCACCGTACGACTGGCCGGCGATGCTGGCATTTCTCCGCGCTCGCGCGATTCCTGGTGTGGAGGCCGTTTCGGCGGACGGCTACGCGCGCACGATCGACGTCGGTGGCCTGCACGGGACCGTCCTCGTGCAGCCGGCGCAGACGAGGCGATACCCGAACGCCCTCCAGGCCACGATTCACTTCCCGAAGCTCTCGGCGCTCCCCACGATCATCGCCCGCCTCCGGCGGGTGTTCGACCTTGCCGCGGAGCCGGATGTCATTGGCGCTCACCTCGGCGAGGACCCGCTGCTGGCTCCCTTGGTGGCGGCACGCCCCGGGCTGCGCTTGCCAGGCGCATGGGACGGCTTCGAGCTCGCGGTTCGCGCAGTGCTCGGCCAGCAGATCTCGGTGACGGCAGCGGCCGGCCTCGCGGGAAAGCTCGTCGCCCGATACGGAGAGCCGCTGACTCGTGCCGGCATCCGGCCGGATGCGCTGACGCACGTCTTCCCGCGACCCACGCGATTGGCGGCAGCGGACCTCTCGAGGCTCGGCATGCCAAAGCGGCGCGCCGCAACACTGTCAGCGCTCGCGCGCACGGTGGCTGCCGATCCGGAGATCTTCAGCGCCGCCCGCGGTCTGGACGAGGCGATCGTTCAGCTGCGGACGTTGTCGGGCGTCGGCGAGTGGACGGCTCAATACATCGCCATGCGCGAGCTGCGTGAGCCAGATGCCTTTCCTGCGGCCGATCTCGGATTGCTGCGAGCGATGACCGATGCGCAGGGCCGCAGGCCCTCGTCTAGCGAGCTGCTCGCTCGAGCCGAGCGCTGGCGGCCGTGGCGTGCCTACGCGGCGCAGCACCTCTGGGCCTCATCGGCGCCAGCGCGCCGCGTCCAGGATGCTGCGTGAAGGAGATGGCTGGCGTCGCGTTCGCGAGCCTACGATGCACTGGCGCCCGCCTTCTGCTTGGCCGCGACGGTGATGCCGACGAGCACGACCAAGAGCAGCGCCATCATCTGGAGGGGAACGGGACCGAATGGGGTCGCGAGCACGAGCCCGGCGATGACAGGATAGGCGGTCGCGAGAAGCGGACGCCGGCGTGGTCGAACGTGCATCATCCATACGACCAGGAGGTAAGTGGCCACGGGTAGTGCTGTCGCGTAGCCGGCGACCACTGCCGAGATGTGGGCGTCGCCCGTGTGGTAGTCGACCGCGACGGCCATGCCCGCGCCGCATGCTGCTCCCGAGGCGAAGATCAGATAGTGGCCGTAGCCCCAACGAAAGGCAGTGTGCGAGGTCAACAGCTCGTGTGCCGGCTCGTCGAAGTAGAGCCACCACATCGCGAAGACAACGATCGCGCCGGCAGCAGCAAGTGTCAGGAGGCTTCCGCCGTGCCCCGCATCGAGCGCCGACTGGACGGCGAACGAAGCGGCCAGGACCGATTCGCCGAGGACGATGATCGTGAAGAGACCGTAGCGCTCGGCAATGTGCTGCGGGTGCCAGGTGGTCGTTGCGCGCCGCTCTGCAAAGACTGGCACGAGCAGCTCACCCAGGGCCAGTATCAGGAATGCTGGAAGCAGCAAGGTCTCCGGGAGCGTCAGCCGGAGGGCCCAACCCACCTGTACCACGGAGACACCGGCGGCGTAGCGCAAGGCGGTCGCGCGTCTGGCGACATCGGCGCGTGCGGCGCGCAGCCAACCGGCGACGAGCGCCACGCGCATGATGACATAGCCGAGCGTAATGATCCGGAAGTCGGTGGAGGCAAACGCACGAGGCACACCGGCCGCGAGCACCAAGGCTCCCGCAATCATCACCAGTGTCGCCACCCTGTACGGCACATCGTCCGTATCGTAGGCAGACGCGAACCAGGTGAAGTTCATCCACGCCCACCAGATGGCGAAGAAGACGAGCAGAAAGCCGAGCAGGCCGTGGCCGACGTGGTTTTCCGCGAGCGCGTGATGCAGGGCCGAAGAGGCCTGCGCAACCGCCACGACGAAGCAGAGGTCGAAGAACAGCTCCAGTGTGGTGGCGGGCCTGTGCGGCTCGCTGGCGCTGCGCGCCACCATCCGCTTCCGCCATGTCCGGTCGGGCGCACGATGCGTCCAGCCTGCTGACGTCACGAGCAGACCTCCAAGCGACCCACGCGGCAGATCATACCTGGGCACGGGACACACCCGTGCTGTACTCGGCGCCTCACGGTTTCCACGGTGCGCCCGCAAGCGCGCGCGGCGAGCGACCGCAGGAAGTCCTTGACAGTAGCTCGTTCGTGGTGCTACTAGCTTTAGCGCAATACCGTATACGTTCACGGCGATCTCGACCCTGGAGAGCCCGACGCTCGACGCAGCGAGTCACGCGTGGGGTCCGCACGATCGCCTTGCAGGCTGAGGGGCGGGCGTCCGCGCCGTCAGCCTGGGGATGGAGGAGGGGATGGGGATGCGAGCGTTCCGGAAACGACTCTGTTATGGGTGTGTCGTGTCGATGCTGGCGCTGGTGGTGCTCGAGGCCCCGGCGAGTGCCCAGGTCGACACCGCCACGATTCTCGGCACGGTGACGGACTCCTCGGGCGCCGTGCTCCCTGGCGCCACGGTCACCATCACCCACGAGGGGCAGGGGTTCACGCTGTCGACCGTGACGCGTGAAGACGGCACGTACGTCTTCACGCCGATCCGTACTGGCACCTACACCGTACAAGTGGAGCTGCCAAGCTTCAGGACCGTCCAAAGACGAGGCATTAGCGTCGCGATTCAACAGCAAGCCCAGGTCGACGTCGCGCTCGAGCCTGGCGGCGTGGCCGAAGAGCTGGTCGTCACCGCGGACGCGCCGCTCCTCGAGACCGGGACCGGGACGGTCGGCCAGACGCTGCCGTCCCAGGTCATCGAGAACCTCCCGTAGGCGGGACGTGAATACTAGCAGCTTGCCCGCCTCAGCGTCGGCGTCGCG
>JBOGIN010000352.1:0-4985 GCA_050742275.1 Vicinamibacteraceae bacterium | reverse complement strand
GGCACGCAGGCGCGCGTGCCGTCGTGGGCGCAGATTCGGGCATGGTTGGAGCACATGCGCCACGACGCCTTCGGTATCCACGGGCCCAACCGGTTGGAGGATGAGGGGCGGTGCGGGTCGTGCTGACCGGGCGGCAGCTGGGACCCGCCAGCGAACCCACCCTGCGCGATCTCAGCGAGGCGCTCATCGCCGTATACGGAACCGATTGCGGGATCTACAGTCCCATCTGGATCTTCGGCTTCACCGAAGAGGGCGTGATCGAAGATGACGCCAAAGCCGTGAAGGAAGACTAGGCGCTTGGCTCCGTTCGGGTCTTTGATGCCACTCCCGAGACGTTGCACCAGCCCAAAGAAAGGGCATTTCCACGCGCCGTCGTGAAATACCCTTTCGGTCTAGGCCCAAAATAAGCGTGTTGTCAGCCATTCGATCAGCGCGGACCACGTAACTGTGAAGTCACTCTGAGGAGAGACAGCCTCTCCTCCAGCGCCCGTGCCGCGCTCTGTCGGTTCAGGGTTGTTCGTCGTTCAGGGTGTCCCTCGTTGTGTCTCGAACGTTGATGCCATCCGGGCCTCCCTATCCCGGTGTCGGGGACCGGCGCTCACGGCGCTTGCAGCTGCGCGACGCCCCGGAGGAAGACGTGCTGCCACGGATTCCCGGCGAGCAAGCGGAACACGATCCGCCGTCCCGTGCGGACCAGCTGCGCCGGGACGCGCATGAACGCGTGCAGGAACGTCTTGAACTCCATGTGCAAGACCGCCTGCTTCTCCTGCCGGTGACGCGCCGCCCACCGGCCCCCCTCGGGGAGCTGCAGCGCAAACCAGGCCTTCAGGGTCAAGGCCAGGGCCGCCATCACCATGTACGCCCAGTTACTGCGCAGCGTATCGACCGGCATCTGCGTCGCGCCGACGCCGGTCTTGAGCTGGGCAATGAGGTTCTCTTGGTTACACGATCGTTGGCCAGGAACACGATCTCCTCCGCCGGCGTCTCGCGATCGTTGGTGATGTAGAAGAAGTAGCGGATCTCATCGAACAACCGCTCCGCGCCTTGCTCGACCGAGATGTTCTTCCGCAGGACGACCATCCGATACGTCTCGCGGCACGCGGTCGGCCGATAGGGAAACGCCGCGACCGCTTCGGCCTCCAGGGCCAGCTGGCGAACCCCCCGCGCGCGGATCACGGTCGCCTTCACGTTGGCGGGCCGCTGCCGCGGCACCGTGCGGATCGGCGCGCCGGGCCGCCGCGTCAGCGGCGCCCACACCGCCTCGGACAACGCCTCCGCCTGCGCGACGAGCGTGGCCGTCGCATCGTACCCAAACACGAACCGCTCGCCGGCGTGGTGCCAGCGATCCAGATGCGCCGTCTGACTGAAGTCGGTGTCCCCGCGCAACGTCCGGCGCCGGAAGCCCGCCCGCCGACAGAGCGCGATCGCTTGATCGTATCGCGCGGCCGCGCCCTCGGCCGAGGGGCGATTACCGCTCCGGTTCACCAAGTACAACGGCTCCCCCGTGTTGGCCAGCGACACGACCAACGGGTGATACCCCCAGGTCCCGTCATAGGCGATGTCCATGCCGTCCTTGCATTGGCCCGTCGTCGCCGCGAGCGTTCCGTCCGCATCGATGAACGCCTCGTCGAAAAAGGCGGCGGGCTGCGTCTGCCAGACCCCGATCCGCGCTTCATTGATCGCCGTCTGCAACGCTTCGATGGCGCGTTCCTCGAAGCGACGGCAGAAGTCGCCGGCCGTCGTCGGGTCCGGAATCCGCTGCGCGCCCAACGCGTCGAGATACACCTCGTTCTGGCGCCGCAGCTCAATGTCCTGCAAACAGGTCCCGCCGCACAGCACGTTGTAGGCGAGGCCCAGGACATGATCCGATTCGTGATACGGCACATGCGTCTTCAAGACGTGCACGTGATGATCGATCGCGTCGACCAGCCCGGTCTGCTGCGCCAGGACCTGCATCGCGCCGATCCCGCCCGCATCCAACCCGCGGGTGCGATCACTCAACGCATACTGAATGTTGCTCGCCGTGTACATCGGTGCCGGCTGCGCCGTCCAGACGCGCGGCCGCCGCCGTCGCTGAATCCGTCGCTTGCGATTCGTCAGTTTCTGCTGTCTACTCGTACGGGCGCTGTCAATGACATTGAGAGTGCGCCGTGAAAGGTCAGTCAACGCAGCCGGTGCAAGTCCGGTCCAAGGAGCTGTCGGTACGCCTTGGTAGCTACCCGGGAGACGGCGAGGGTGACCGAGCCGTCGAAGCTCCGGGGACAAAAGCCCGCCTTGGGCGGGCCAGCAAGTGTGCGGGCCGCAACGCGAGTGAAGCCTGAGCAGGCCCCGAAAGGTTGAACGCGAGCGCCGAGTCTCCTCTCATTAGACGAAGGCCGCCGAGGACGACGGGATATGCCGACACGCGAACGTCGTCCTGCTCGCCGGGGTAGTGGGCGCGGCACGTACGCACGCGGTGACTGGCAACACGGGAGGCCTGTCGGGCTGCCGGGCAATCTGGCAACGGCTCCATTGGGAGACGGGCTCGTCAGGCGTCGGAGGGGCTCATAGTACTGTTGAAACCGGATAACGCCGGTGGAGGGAAGGAGCCCTGGTTCGGGGTGCGCTTGAACGAGCCGAGGTGAGGAGATTGGCGTGAGCCTGGCAACTCCTGAAAAGATTCGGAAGCTCCAACGAGCGCTCTACGTGAAGGCCAAGCAGGAGCCGACGCGGCGGTTCCACTTCCTGTACGACAAGGTGTGGCGTGAAGACATCCTCGCCCACGCCTATGCCCTGTCCCGTGCGAACGGCGGGGTACCTGGCGTGGACGGAGAGACCTTCAGTCGCATCGACGTGTATGGCGTGGGACGCTGGCTCGACGAACTACGGGAGGAGGTTCGAACAGGACGCTACAAACCGCAACCAGTCAGACGGGTGATGATTCCGAAACCTGGAAGCGCGAGCCAGCGCCCGCTCGGTATTCCCACTATCCGTGACAGGGTAGTGCAAACCGCGGCGACGCTGGTGCTCGAGCCAATTTTCGAAGCGGACTTCGACGAGGCGGCGTATGGGTATCGCCCCAAACGGAGCGCGCTCGATGCGGTTCGGACCGTGCACCAGGCGATCGATGACGGGCACACCGAAATAGTAGACGCCGATCTGTCGAAATACTTCGACACGATCCCCCACTCAGAGCTGATCACGTGCGTGGCGCGTCGCATCAGCGATGGGAAGATGCTGCATCTCATCAAGATGTGGCTGAAGGCGCCGGTCGAAGAGACCGACGAGCGGGGCCATCGGCGAATGAGTGGCGGGAAGAAGGCGACGCGAGGAACACCGCAGGGCGGGGTGGCTTCGCCACTATTGGCGAACATCTACATGCATCGCTTCATCAAGGCGTTTCGCAAGTACGGTCTGGACCGCCGGTACGGCGCGGTGCTGGTGACGTACGCTGACGACTTCGTCATCCTCTGTCGGCATAGCGCTGGCGAGGTCCTCGAGACGACGCGGCGGTGGATGACCAGCATTGGGCTCGCGCTGAACGAGACCAAGACACGTGTGTGTGACGCTCGATGCGAGCCCTTCACCTTTCTCGGCTACACCTTTGGCCCGATGTACTCACCGCGAACCGGCGGACGCTACAACGGTGCGCGGCCTTCGCGGAAGGCCGTCGCCTCCATCAAGGACACCATTCGCCGCCGGTTGCGGCCCGGTAATCACGTGCCGTGGGAGGAGGTGGCGCACGACTTGAACCGCACCGTGCGGGGATGGGCGGCCTACTTCAGCTACGGCTCCGTGACGAAGGCGCGACACGCTGTGAAACTGCACCTATATCACACGGTTCGTCGCTTCCTCCGCCGCCGGCACAAGGTGGCCGGCGGTGGATACCGGCAGTTTCCCATTCAAGACGTGTTTGGGACGCTGGGCGTCCTGTCTCCCGAATCCTGTCCCCGGTTCGTTCGGTCGTCCCGGCGCATGCCTTGACGTGAAACCCGTCCGAGAGCCGGGTGCGGGAAATCTGCATGCCCGGTTCGATGAGCGGGGAGGAGAAACGGAGCGATGGACTTCTCGGCGAGCGCAGCACCGAAAGGCGCCGCGCGCATTCGGCGCCGCCGGTCCTGTACGCCACCGCGCTTCTCCTCGACTCTACCACCAAGGGTTCAGTAATTAGAGACGCGTTGCGGTCGATCATCGCGAGCCCGTCATCATCATCTGGTTCATGAATCGGGACGACCCGTTGGTCGTCCGACGGGACGATCGTTGTTCCTGGGGCATCCTGACGCGCCGGGTGTTTGACAGGGGGGTTGATCCAGACGGCTGTCGGCAGATCGGCCGGTCGCGGCGGTCCGTTGACGAAGCGTTCGGGATGCGCCACGTACGCGGCCGCCAGCACCACTTGACGATGCGCGCGCACCGCAGCGGCCTGGCCGAAGTGGACGACCGCCGGCTCCAGGAACCCGAGCCCGCTGTGATGATGGTCGTGGTTATACCAGCGAAAGAACGATTGGCAGAACCCGCGCCCATCTTCGATCGATCCGAAGCGGTCCGGAAACTGCGGGCAGTATTTGAGCGTCCTGAACTGGGCTTCGGAAAAACGGATTGTCGTTGGACACATGCGGCCGGCTGTGCGTTTTCGTGACGCCGAGATCCGCCAACAGCAACGCGACGGGCTTGCTGCGCATCGGGCCACCGCGGTCGGCGTGGATCGTGAGTTGGCCCGGCTGAATGTCGTGCTTCGCGCAGGTGTCGGCGATCAGGCGCTCCGCCAGCGCGGCGTTCTCGCGCGGCGCGAGCATCCACCCCACGACGTAGCGACTGAAGATGTCGAGGATCACATAGAGATAGAAGTAGGTCCACTTGGCCGGCCCGAGGAGCTTGGTGATGTCCCAGCTCCAGACTTCGTTGGCCCGCGTGGCCAGCAGCTCGGGCGCCGTGTAGTGCGGGCGGCGCACTTGGTCGCGCCGTTCTTTGATTTCATGGGCGGTGTCGAGCACGCGATACATCGT
>JBOGIN010000351.1:0-5076 GCA_050742275.1 Vicinamibacteraceae bacterium | reverse complement strand
TTCGTCGGCAAGGTCAACGAGGACTTCGCCGTCGAATCGATGGCGGGCGACATCTTTCTGCTCGGCAACCACTCGTGGCGCATCCGCCGCGTGGAGTCGGGCCGGTTGCGCGTCGAGGACGCGAAAGGGGCGCCGCCCAGCGTGCCCTTCTGGCTCGGCGAGGCGCCCCCCCGTACACGCGAGCTGAGCCAGGCCGTCTCCGACCTGCGCGACGGCGTGGCGTCGCGGCTCGCCGATCGCGACGCGGCAGTCGCCTGGCTGGAACGGGAAGCTGCGGTGCCGCGTGCCGGGGCAGAGCAGATTGTCGAGTACATCGCCGCCACGGTACGCATGCTCGGCGTCGTGCCCACGGTGCGAACCGTGGTGGCGGAGCGGTTCTTCGACGAGTCGGGCGGCATGCAGCTCGTCCTGCACACGCCGTTCGGCGGTCGCATCAATCGGGCGCTTGGCTTCACCATGCGCAAGCGCTTCTGCCTGACGTTCGACTTCGAGCTGCAGGCGGCGGCGACCGATGACGGCGTGGTGTTGTCGCTCGGCGAACAGCACTCGTTCCCGCTCGACAGCGCGTTCGGCATGATCCGCCTGGCGACGCTTCGCGAGGATCTCGTGCAGGCGATGCTGGTGTCGCCCATGTTCACGAACCGGTGGCGATGGAACGCGACGCGTGCGCTTGCCCTCCTCCGATACGAAGGAGGACGCAAGGTCCCCATGCCGCTTCAACGCATGCGCGCGGACGACCTGCTCGCGGCCGTCTTTCCGAGCCAAGTCGCCTGTCAGGACAACCACGCCGGTCCGATCGAGCCGCCGGATCACCCGCTCGTGAACGAGACGATTCTCAACTGCCTGCACGAGGCGATGGATCTCAACGGCCTCCGGGACTTCGTCGAGGCGATCGGGAGAGGCGAGATTCACGCCGTGACCGTCGACACCCCGGCGCCATCGCCGATGTCGCACGAGATCCTCAACGCGAACCCCTACGCGTTCCTGGACGACGCGCCGCTCGAAGAGCGCCGGGCCAGGGCCGTGTCGCTCCGGCGCCTGGACGATGATCTCGCAGGCGGCATGGGCGCGTTGGACCCGGAAGCGATCGCGACGGTGATGACGCAAGCGTGGCCCGATGTGCGGAACGCCGACGAGCTGCACGACTTCCTGCTCACCGTCGGCCTCTTGCGGCTCGACGACACGGAGCCCTGGCTCGACTACGTGGAGCAGCTCCGGCAGACGCGCCGCGCGGCAATTGCCACGTGGCGGGCTGGCGAGGCACAACGGCGCGCCCTGGTCGCGGTCGAGCGGCTTCCCGCCGTCGAAGCCGCGCTCGGCCGGGTGGATCTCGATGCTCCGCTGTCGGCCCCGTCCGGCATCGGTCGCCCCGGCGAGCGTGAGGCGGTGGAAGCCATGGTGCAGGGGTGGCTCGAAGCGCTCGGTCCGGTGTCGGTGGATGCGCTGGCGGAGCGGAGCAGCCTTCCACGATCGCTTGTCGAGATCGCGCTTGCCGGTCTCGAAGGCCGCGGCGTCGTGCTGCGTGGCCGCTTCACGGCAGCGCCCGGTCCGAACGAAGTCGAGTGGTGCGATCGCCGCCTGCTCGCACGCATCCATCGTCTGACGCTGGGCCGGCTGCGGCGCGAGATCGAGCCGGTGACCGCCGTTGAATTCATCCGCTTCCTCCTGCGCTGGCAGCATGTCGCACCCGCCACACAGATGCATGGCCGCGATGGGCTCCTGGAAGTCATCCGCCAGCTCCAGGGTGTCGAGCTGCCGGCGCCGGCCTGGGAGCAGTTCGCGCTGCCAGGGCGCGTCGCCAACTACGATGCTGGCGATCTCGAACAGCTGTGCCTCGCGGGCGTCGTCGCATGGGGACGGCTCTCGCACCGAGAAATGCCGGACGAGGTGCGAGGGGTGGGGCGCGAGACGCGACGGGCCACTGGCGCGCCTCGACGCCCGGTCTCAGCGCCGACCAGGCAAGCGCCGACCAGGCAAGCGCCGCTCGCCTTCGTGCTGCGCGAGGACCTGGCCGGCTTCCTGGACGATCAGCAAGGCGCATGGTCGAGCGCCGACGGCCTTTCGCGCGAGGCACAGGCGGTTGCAGCACATCTCGAACAGCGCGGAGCATGCTTCGTCACCGACCTCGCGCGCGGGACGGGCCTGATGGCCGCGGCGGTCGAGGAGGCGCTCTGGGAGCTCGTCGCACGCGGCTTGGTGACCGGTGACGGCATTGCTGGACTGCGTGTGTTGCTCCAGCCGCAGCACAAACGACGTGCCGCCAATGGACGGCTGCGCCTGATCCGCGGCGGGCGAGTCGTGCCTCGGTTGATGCCGGTCGGGCGATGGGCGCTGTGGGGCGGGGAGGCGTCGGAGATGACGCCGGAGCTCAAGGCGGAATGCCGCGCCTGGCAGTTCCTCCGGCGATATGGCGTCGTCTTTCGCGATCTGCTCGCGCGAGAGGCGCAGGCGCCGCCCTGGCGCGTGCTCCTTGGCGTCTACCGTCGGCTCGAGGCACGCGGCGAGATCCGCGGCGGCCGGTTCGTCGAGGGCTTCGTCGGTGAGCAGTATGCGCTGCCTGGCGCGGTCGACGCGCTTCGCGCCACACGGCGCCTGCCGCTCTCGGGAGAGCTGGTCCTGCTCAGCAGCGGTGATCCACTGAACCTCGTCGGCATCCTCACACCGGGTCCCCGCGTCTCGCCGTTCTCGAAGCAGGTCATCGCGTTCCGCGACGGCGCGCCCGTGGACGTGGGGCCGCTTGGGGCGGTCCGCAGTCGCCTTCGAATCGCCGCCGCCGGGAGCGCAACCGTTTAAGCCCCAGCTCACAGCATGGTCGACGACGAACAGGGCGCCGCTCGGTTGATCAACCAGCTTCAACAGCGCAACTTCGACCTGGAGACGGAGCTGCGGCATTATCGGCTGCTGGAGCGGACCCTTCGGAGCGCGCTGACCGAGCGCGACCGAAACGAGCAACAACTCAGGGAATTCTTCGAGAATGCCGCCGAAGGGCTGCACTTGGTTGGCCAGGATGGCGTCATCCTTTGGGCCAACCGAGCGGAGCTCGATCTGCTCGGGTACCCGCGCGACGAGTACGTCGGCCACTACATCGCGGAGTTCTACGCCGACGAGGAAGCAGCCACCGACATCCTGAATCGCCTCTCCCGCAATGAGATCGTACGCGACCACGAAGTGCGGCTGCGGTGCAAGGACGGCTCGATTCGGTATGTACTGATTACCGCCAACGGGCTCTGGGAAGACGCCGCGCTCGTCCACGCGAGGTGCTTCACACGTGACATCACCGATCGGAAACAGGCCCACGAGGCGCGCGCATGGCTCGCAGCGATAGTCGACTCGTCCAATGACGCCATTATCGGGAAGACGCTCGACGGAATCATTACATCCTGGAACACGGCGGCGGAACGAATCTTTCAATACACGGCCGCGGAGGCGATTGGGCAGCACATCTCAGTCATCATTCCTACCGAGCGGCGGACCGAAGAGGATGATGTGCTGGCACGCCTGCGACGCGGCGAGAAGGTCGGTCACTTCGAGACGGTCCGATGTGCGAAGGATGGCCGGGCGATTGACATTTCGTTGACCGTCTCGCCCATCAGGGATGCCGATGGCCGCATCATCGGTGCGTCCAACGTATCGCGGGACATCACCGATCAGAAGCGCGCCGAGCTGGAGCTCCACCAAGCGAGTCAGATGAAGGATGAGTTCCTCGCGACGTTGTCTCATGAGCTTCGGACACCACTGAATGCCGTGCTTGGCTGGTCGCAGGTGCTTCGCTCCGGGGTGCTGCCGCCAGACATCCAGCAGCGCGCGCTGGACTCGCTCGAGCGCAACGCCAGGGCGCAGGCTCAGCTCGTCGAGGACCTGCTCGACGTGTCGAGAGTCATCTCCGGAAAGCTCAAGATTCGCGCCGAGCCGGTGGACCTCGCCCGCGTGATCTCGGCCGCCGTGGACACCGTCGGACCCTCCGCGGCGGCGAAGCGGCTGGAGGTGCATCTGAGCTGCGACGCCGAGACCGAGCTTCTGGTGACCGGCGATGCCGATCGATTACAGCAGGTGGTATGGAATCTGCTGTCGAACGCCGTCAAGTTCACGCCTGCGGGTGGACGTGTGGACATCGATCTGGCACGGCGCGCTTCGCAGGCGGAGATCACCGTGCGGGACACCGGTCGCGGCATTGATTCCGCGTTCTTGCCGCACGTGTTCGAGCGTTTTCGGCAGGCGGACAGCACGGCCGCGCGTGCCCACGGCGGGCTGGGGCTTGGCCTGGCGCTCGTGCGCCACGTAGTGGAAGCGCACGGCGGAACGGTTGGCGTTGACAGTGGTGGTGAGGGGAGGGGGGCGGCCTTCACCGTCCGACTTCCCGTTCGCGCGCTGACCGAATCGAGAGCGCAGAGTGCTGCAGCCATGGCGGACCGGTCCTCGTCTCCCCGCACGGACGCGCGCGTGTTGGTCGTCGACGATGAGCCGGATGCGCGGGAGTTGCTTCGTGTCCTCTTGGAGTCGCACGGCGCACAGGTGATGGCGGTCGGCTCGGCGGGAGAGGCGCTCCATGCGCTCCAGAGCCATGCGTTCGATCTGCTGCTCGCCGATATCGGCATGCCGGAGCAGGATGGGTACTCGCTCATCAGCGCCGTTCGTAGTCTGCCCGCCGAGCGCGGCGGGCAGATGCCAGCGGTTGCCGTGACGGCGTACGTCGGCATGCGCGAGCGGGAGCGCGCACTGAACGCCGGCTACGATTGGCACCTTGCCAAGCCTGTAGACGGGGACCAACTGATCGCGATCGTCGTGCGCATGACGGACGATCGGATGCCGCCAACCGCTCGGCTCACCCCTTCGCCGAGGCGGTCGTGAGCTTGGCGAGCGCTTTGGACAACGCGTCGGTTCCCTCGGGCGGCGACGGCACATTGCCGCCGGTCAGGATCGCGCGTGCGTCGGCGCCGAACACGTCCTCATTGAGCTGGTCGTCTGGCGTGATGACGGCGCCGCTGACAGACGCGCCTGCAAACAAGCCCTCGCTGCGCGTGTACGCCAGGATGCCGCTGTCAGTCCTCGAGGTGGTCGATGCGCTCACCCGTCTTC
>JBOGIN010000350.1:0-2694 GCA_050742275.1 Vicinamibacteraceae bacterium | reverse complement strand
AGATACCACCCGCGACGATGCCAGACAGACCGATCCGTGTGGCTCCAACCTGCACGATACACGGCTCGCCTGCCTTGCAGACACGGACGAGACAGCGTTCGGTCAAGCCGATCGCCTTGAGGAGCGCAGAATCCTCGGAGGCGAGGTCCGCCGCGTGCACCCGCGCGTGTGCGCCAGCCCGAAGCTCCGACAAGCGGACCGGATGAACGGGAGAGGCGGGAATCGCCGGGGCAGTCGGCACGGAGCTGGTTCGTCGAGGATAAGCGTTACCGGCAGGTCACGCCGGCCATGAACGTTCGAGAATGAGATCCAGTCTCATTTTGTTCGCATCATATCACACCCCGATTCCTGTGGCCTCTATACGCGCGGTCTATACGCGCGGTCTAAAGACCGCGCCCTACATGTGCCTTTTTGGAGGGTGTAGCGAGGCGTCTTCAGTCCCTCGTTCTACGCATGTTTCCATCGCTCTGTTTAGAATGGGCCGTATGTCGGACGAACGGAAACCGCCAATAAATGTAGAGCTTACGTGGGAGTCGGACCTCCGGTTCAGGGCACGGGCAGACGACAATCAGCTCATCGTCGACGGTGACAGCGGGGCGGGAATGTCTCCCATGCAGCTCGTCGCCTGTGGGCTGGCGGGCTGCATGGCCATTGACGTCGTTCACATTCTGACGCGGGGCCGCCAGACGCTGGCCGGCTTCGGCGCTCGTGTGGCTGGGGAGCGCGCGCCGGGGACGCCCGCCTCCTACACGCGGATCACGCTCCACTTCGTCGTGAACGGCCGCGTTCCTCATGAGGCGGTCGAGCGGGCGATTCAGCTCTCGCGCGACAAGTACTGCTCCGTGTGGCACTCCCTCCGACGAGACATCGATCTCGCGACAACCTTCGAGATCGTTGAAGCGTGACTTCGAGACGCGGATGACCTCCACGCAGCACACGGCAAGCGTTCCTTCCGCGGCGCCAGACGCCGCTCGGTCCGCCCACCGGCGCGTCGACCTCGACTGGATGCGCGGCCTGGCGGTGGTCATCATGATTGGCGCGCACGTGCTCGGCTCCTGGACGCGGCCCGCGGACAAGACCACGGAGGCCTATTCCTGGACGGTGATGGTCGCCGGAATGGCGGCGCCGATGTTCCTGTTCACCGCAGGGGTCGCCGTGGCGCTCGCGGGCGCGGGACGCGTGCGGCGAGGATCGAGCGTTGCCGACGCATCGCGGTCGCTCGTGTGGCGTGGGTGTCAGATCTTTGGCCTCGCCTTTCTCTTCCGGGTCCAGTCATGGCTGCTCGCCCCCGGCGCCCCAGCGGCGGGCCTGCTGAAGGTGGACATCCTGAACATCATGGGGCCGGCGCTCGTGGGCGCCGCCTGGCTCTGGGGCCGCTCCTCGTCCCGTAGATGGCGAATCGTCACCGCCGTTGCCGCCGCCGCGCTATTTGGCGGAATTACACCGCTGGTCCGCAGCTCGGAGCTGCTGGGCGTACTGCCGGACGCCGTTGAATGGTACCTTCGTCCGTCGCCGAGAGGGACGAACTTCACGCTGTTCCCCTGGGCCGGCTTCGTGTTCGCCGGGCTCGCGGCGGGCGAGATCATGGGGATGGGGCGAGGACGTGCTGGAGAAGCGCGGGTGAGCGCCGGCCTGCTCATCGCCGGCGCGCTCGGCGCGCTTCTCGCCTATGGCGCCTCGTATCTGCCAGCGGTCTTCGAGGGCTCGACCTTTGGGACGAGCGCGCCCAGCTTCTTTGGGTGGCGGGTCGGGTTATTGGCGGTGATCCTCGGGGGGTGTTATTTCTACACACGGCGTTGGGTGGAAGGGCGGTGGAGCGCGCTGGTTCAGTTTGGGCGCACGTCGCTTTTCGTCTACTGGATCCACGTCGAGATGGTGTACGGCGTCTTCAGCGGACCACTTCACAGGCAACTGCCGCTGGTCGCCTCGTTGGGGGCGTTTGTCGTGTTCGCGCTGTTCCTGCTGGGGCTCTCCATCCTCAAGACCAGGGGGGTGGCGTGGTACCGGTCGGTCCAGAGCGTCGGGGCCTACCGACCGGACCCTGCGGGAATGCGGCTCCCCCCGGCCAGCCGCTAAGGCCATGCGGTAACGGGTGTGAGACGAAGCGCGTGCCTCGATATACAATGCGCGCGCGAGACACATATACAGGGGGGGGTCGCGTTGATCAACGTCGCCGCCATTCGGATGGAGCAGTTCGGCGTTCACTTCTACCAGGCATCCCTTACCGCCCGGGATGTGAGCCGGCTCGTGCGCTTCGAAGTGCTGAGCTATGGCGACCAGCCCGGGCCAGCGGTGCGCGGCCGCACCAGCCCGGTGCGGTCGAAGGTGAGGTGGGACCTGCTCGAGCGGCGGCTGGCCGCGAACGAGAAAGCTTACCAGCGCCAGATCATCCGCAAGAAGATCGAGGAATTGGTGCAGTACTACGAGCAGTGCCGCGAAGCTCGTAATCTCCCCTCCATTCCGGGCGCCGTCATCATCTCGTCCGACGAGCCGCTCAAGTTCGAGGGCCTGGACGGGGACTGGCCGTCGCTCGGCGTTCTAAAGGTGCCAGAGCGCGAAGGTATCCTTCGCGCCATCGACGGCCAGCATCGGCTCTTGGCGTTGCACAGCGACCTGGAGCAGTTCGGCCACGAGCAGTTCACGGTGCCAGCCGTGATCTTCGACCGCCTCCCCGAGGACCACGTGGTCCAAATG
>JBOGIN010000349.1:0-4696 GCA_050742275.1 Vicinamibacteraceae bacterium | reverse complement strand
GTGCACGGCACGCACGCCGGCGCGCGCGGCCTTCAGGCCCCGCGGCCGGGGGAGGCGCCACTCCTCGTGGTCGTGGGCGATCTCACCGAAGGCTTTCGGCTCCCGGACGCCAAGCTTCGCCTCTATGCCGAGACGGACGTCTTCGACGAAGAGCGCGTCGGGGGCGAGCGGCGCCGCCGCACCGGCGCCAAGGGCGAGACACGCCGGTCGCCGTTCCTCTCCGATTTTCGGGACCTCCGCGTGGGCGACTTCGTCGTTCACATCGACAACGGCGTCGGTCGTTTCGTGGCGTTGCGCAAGATCGACGTCGGCGGCGAAGCGCGCGAGTTCATGGAGGTGCGCTACGCGGGCGACGACAAGCTGTTCGTGCCGGTCGATCGGCTCGACCTCGTGCAGAAGTACACGGGCGGCGGCCGGCCCGCGCTGGATCGCCTCGGTGGCGCGAGCTGGGAGCGGACCAAGACACGCGTCAAGCGCGCCATGCGTGACATGGCGGAGGAGCTGTTGAAGCTCTACGCCGCGCGCAATGCCATTGCGGGCCACATGTTCAGCAGCGACACGCACTGGCAACAGGAGTTCGAGGAGGCGTTTCCGTACGAGTTGACGGTGGACCAGCAGAGCGCGATCGCCGACATCAAGCGAGACATGGAGGCGCCGACGCCCATGGACCGCCTGTTGTGCGGCGATGTGGGCTACGGCAAGACCGAAGTGGCGATGCGCGCTGCGTTCAAAGCGGTCATGGACGGCAAGCAGGGGGCCTTCCTCGCGCCGACGACGGTCTTGGCGTTGCAGCACCTCAGAACGCTGACGTCACGGTTTGCGGCGTTTCCCGTCCGGATTGACATGGTGAGCCGGTTCAGGAGCCGCGCCGAGCAAAAGGCCACGCTCGCGGGGCTCGCGGACGGGCGCGTCGACGTGATCGTCGGCACGCACCGTCTCTTGTCGAAGGATGTCGTGCTTCGCGATCTGGGGCTGCTCATCGTGGACGAGGAACAGCGCTTCGGCGTCGTGCACAAGGAGCGGCTGAAACAGCTCCGCAAGCGCGTCGATGTGCTGACGATGACGGCCACTCCGATCCCGCGAACGCTGAACATGTCGCTCGTGGGCATCCGTGACATGTCCATCATCGAGACCCCGCCGAAGGACCGACAGGCGATTCAAACGCACGTCACGCAGTTCGATGCCAGGATCATCGCGACCGCCATTCAGCACGAGCTCGAGCGGGGCGGCCAAGCGTACGTCGTGCACAATCGCGTCGACTCGATCTACAGCTTTGCCAACCTGATCCAGCGGCTCGTGCCGGACGCCCGCGTGGGCGTCGGCCACGGCCAGATGGAGGAAGCCGAGCTGGAGCGCGTGATGGTCGGCTTCGTGGACCGCAAGTTCGACGTGCTGGTCGCCACCACCATCGTCGAGAACGGTCTGGACATTCCGAACGCCAACACGCTGATCGTCAACCACGCGGACCGGTACGGCTTGGCCCAGCTCTATCAACTGCGCGGTCGCGTCGGACGCTCGGACCGGCGCGCGTACGCGTATCTCGTCGTGCCGCCCACCGATGCGCTGTCGGACGTGGCGCGCCGCCGCCTCGCCGCGATTCGAGAGTTCTCGGACCTGGGCGCCGGCTTTCGCGTTGCGGCGCTGGATCTGGAGATCCGGGGCGCCGGCAATCTACTCGGCGCGGAGCAGAGCGGCCACATCGAGGCGGTCGGCTTCGAGATGTACATGAAGCTGCTCGAGGAAGCGGTGCGGGAGCTGAAAGGGGAGGAGCTCGAAGACGACCGCCGGGCCGCGCTCAATCTGAAGATGGACATTCGAATCGACGAGGGCTACGTCGAGGACATGAACCAGCGGCTCAGCGTGTATCGGCGCATCGCGTCGTCGCGATCGCTCGATGAGCTGCAGCGGGTCCTCGGGGACGTGCGCGACCGGTATGGTCCGCCCCCGGCGTCGCTGTTGCAGTTGGCCGCCTGCGCGCGGTTGCGGATTGCGGCGGACCGTCTGCGCGTCGAGTCGATCGACCGCGAAGCCAGGACAATCGTCCTTAAGTTCAGGGCCGACGCCCCCATTGAGCCGGGCCGCCTGGTTCGCCTGATGGACCGGCGTGGCGACGTCCGGCTGGTGCCGCCTGGACTCCTGAGGCTGAACCTGACGCCGCCAGTGACGGCGCCGGCGTTCCAGGAGGGGCGACCGCGCCACATGCCGGAAAGGAGCGCGCCCCGGGCGCCGGCGATGGCCAGCCGGGTCGGCCGCGCGTCGGGCGACGGCCAGTCGTGGTGGACCGCCCGGGCGAGAGACACGGAAGTCCGGGCGGGATTCAGCAAGGCGGAGGTCACGAGACGCCCCGCCGAAGATCCGCTCGCCCCCGGCGGCGTCGTTGCCCGGATCGAGCAGTTGCTGGCCGAGCTGGAGGAGGCCGCGACGGGCTAGAACTCTTGAGAACCGGAAACTTGACGCATTTGAGTCAAGTTTCGGGGCTCACAAGTGAGCGTCGGGGAGCGCGGCCGGAGGCCGCGGTCCGCTAGAACGCGCGACAGTGCGGAGCCGACACGGCGCTACAATAGAACGTTGCTGCGCAGCGGTTGGAGTTGACCATGAAGATGTTGAAGTGCTTGGCGATTCTTGGTGCGCTCACGGTGAGCCTTGTCCTGCCGCTCCAGGCGGAGATCCTGGAGCAGATCCTCGTCAAAGTGAACGGGGAGATTGTCACGAAGACGGAGCTGGAGCGCCGCACGGCTGAAGCGCTGGAGCAACGGCTGAGGGAGAAGTCGCTCTCGACGGCAGATCTCGACGACGCCGCGTTCAAGAAGGCGGTCGCGGAGATCACGCCGCAGGTGGTGCTCAACACCATCGACACGATGCTGCTCTTGCAGCGCGGCCGCGAGCTCGGCATCAAGCTGACGGACGAGCGATTCAATGAAGTCGTCGCGAACATCCGCAAAGAGAACAAGCTCGAGTCGGACGAAGAGTGGAAGACTGCGCTCAAGCAGTCTGGCTTGACGCTCCAGACGCTTCGAGGACAGCTCGAGCGGCAGATGATCGTCCAGCGACTGCAGCAGCAGGAAGTGTACAGCCGCGTGAGCATCAGCGAAGAAGAGGCCCGGGCCTACTACAAGGCGCACCGCAACAACTTCAGACAAGAGGAGACGGTGACGCTGCGCGAGGTTCTCGTGGCGCTCCCCAAGGCGACGGAGGGGAAGCCCACGGACCCGAAGGCCGTGCAGGGCGCGCAACGGAAGCTCGAGAAGGTGCAGGCGCGGCTCAAGGCTGGCGAGGACTTCGCGAAGCTGGCGGGGGAGATATCGGACGCGCCATCGCGAGCCAACGCCGGCCTCATCGGGCCGCTGGCGACGAGAGAGCTGTCGGCCAACCATCAGAAGCTGCTGGCGAAGCTCAAGCCAGGCCAGGCGAGCGAGCCGGTGGAGACCAACGAAGGGTGGCAGATCATCAAGCTCGAGTCGCGCACGCCTGAGAAGGTGACGTCGTTCGAGGACGCGCGGGAGCAGATCAACCAGAAGGTGTTCGAGACGAAGCAAGGTGGCGAGTTCCAGAAGTACCTCGGGCGGCTGCGCCGGCAGGCCATCATCGAGTGGAAGAACGGCGAGGTGAAGAAGGCGTACGACCAGGCGGTAGCCGCGGCGGAAAAGCAGGGGCAGCAGCCGAAACCGCAGCAGTCAGCGACCAAGTCATGAGAATCGGATCGCTCATGCTCGACCACCCGCTGGGTGTCGCGCCCATGGCGGGCATGACGGATACGGCGTTCCGCCGCCTGGTGAAGCGGCACGGAGGCTGCGGACTGGTCGTGTCCGAGATGGTGAGCTCAGAGGGGCTCGTCCGTGGCATCGACCGCACGCTGGAGTACGCGGAGTACACCGAAGAGGAGCGGCCGGTCTCCATCCAGATCTTCGGTGGCGATCCCGAGAAGATGGCGGCGGCCGCGCAGATCGTCGAAGGGATGGGCGCGGACGTCATCGACATCAACATGGGCTGCCCCGTCCCGAAGATCTCCAAGCACAACGCCGGCTGCAGCTTGATGCGTGAGCCGGCGCACGCCGCGGCAATCGTGGGCGCCATGGCGAAGGCGGTGAAGATTCCGGTCACCGTGAAGATGCGTGCCGGCTGGAACGAGCAGGACATCAACGCACCGCTGCTGGCGGAGATGGTCGAAGACGCGGGTGCGACGGCGCTGACGGTGCACGGCCGCACTGCGGCCCAAGGCTACAGCGGAACGTCCGACTGGAATCTGATTGCGCGCGTCGCGGAACGGGTCGACATTCCGGTGTTCGGCAGCGGAGACTGCGTCGAGCCGGAACAGGTCCTCGACCGCCTCGCGTTTGGCGCGGCGGGCGTGCTGGTGGGGCGCGGTATCCTCCGCAACCCGTGGATTCTGGCCCAGGCGTCGGATCTGAGAGCTGGCCGGCCCATTCGTCAGGTGTCCTCGTGGGAGCGGGGACGCTTCCTGTTGGAGTACATCGACCTGCTCCTCGGCGAGCGCATAGACGAAGCAGACGGCTTCCGTCATGCCGCGCCGACGTCGGCCTCCTCACCTGCGGGCCAGGAAAGCAAGCACCCGGCGCAGCGGAGCCACGAGCGGTGGGTGATCAACAAGCTTCGCGCGCTCGGCTCCTGGTACACGAAGGGCTTCGAGAACGGCTCGCACCTGCGAGTCCGGATCAATAAGTGCACGTCGATTGCG
>JBOGIN010000348.1:0-3356 GCA_050742275.1 Vicinamibacteraceae bacterium | reverse complement strand
GCATACAGCCCTCCCCTGGAATGCTGCAGAGAGGTGATGAGGCACCCCAAAATTGGACAAGCCTATTGTATGTCGCTCGATTCTAGTGCAGAGGCCACATGAGGACAAGCGCTGTTCACCGTGCCTCGCGGCGCTGGAGGCCCTCGCGCTCTCGGTCAACCCGCCAGGTCTGGCTTTCGTCTAAGGGGACGATGGGTCCCATGGAGGCCCGGGAGGTGACACGTTGGGTACGGTCATTGGCGGACTTCGTTACGCCCTGCGGCAGTTCTGGGCGGCGCGCATCTTCTCGGCCGCCGCGGTTCTGACGCTGGCGCTCGGCATCGGCGGCACGACGGCGATCTTCACGCTCATCCACGCTGTGATGCTGCGATCCCTGCCCGTGAGCGATCCGGCGCGGCTCTACCGGGTTGGCGACGGCGACGCCTGCTGTGTGCAGGGCGTCCCGCAGGGCCGCTGGGGAATGTTCTCGTTCCCGCTGTTCGAACGGCTGAAAGCCGAGATGCCGGAGTTCGAAGAGGTAACGGCGTTTCAAGCGGGTGGCGCTCGCGTCAGCGTGAGGCGCCGGCAGCGTGACACGACAGCCAGACCGTTACGTTCCGAGTACGTCACGGGCAACTACTTCTCGACGCTGGGCGTCAGCGCGTTCGCCGGGCGGGTATTCACGGCCGCCGATGATACGCCGGCGGCAGAGCAGTGGTGGTGTTGAGCCATCACCTCTGGCGCGGGACCTACGGAGCCGACCCGTCAATCGTGGACACCACGCTGTTCGTCGATGGGCACCCCTTCACCGTTGTCGGGATCGCGCCGCCGGGATTCTTCGGCGAGACGCTGCGAGGCGACCCGCCAGACTTCTGGATTCCGCTGCAGAAAGAACCGGTGATCGGCGGCGACAACTCCATCCTCCGCCAACCCGTCTCGGCCTGGCTGCGCGTGATCGGCCGGCTGCGGCCGGGTGCGTCGACTGAAGGCATGGGACCGCGCCTGACGGGCATTCTCCGTCAGTGGATGCAGCATGACTCTGAATACCCGGCGAACTGGATGCCTTTTGTCATGCGGGAACTGCCTGACCAGACCGTCACGGTCGTGCCGGCAGGCGCGGGCGTCGGCATCATGAAGGAGCAATATGGTCGCAGCCTGCAAATTCTTCTCGCCGTGTGCGGGCTCGTGCTCCTCATCGCGTGCGCCAATGTCGCGAACCTGCTGCTGGCCCGCGCCGTCGCGCGGCGCGGGCAGACCGCCGTACGCCTCGCGCTGGGCGCATCGCGCCGCCAGATCGTCGCCCAGGCGCTCGTCGAGAGCGTCGTGCTTGCCGTGGCCGGCGGGATCGCGGGACTGCTCGTTGCGATCGGGACGGCGCGCCTCCTACTGGCGCTCGCCTTTGCCGGCGCGACATTTCTGCCGATCGACACGCGTCCTGCGCCGATCGTTCTGGCGTTTGCGTTCACCCTGGCCTGCGTCACCGGCATCGTCTTCGGTGCAGCACCCGCGTGGTTTGCCACACGCACCCATCCCATCGATGCGCTCCGCGGCGCCGGCCGCAGCACCGGCGATCACTCGTCGTTCACGCGCACGGCGCTTCTCGTCGTGCAGGCGACCTTGTCCGTCGTGCTCGTGGCGGGATCGACAATGCTCGCCCGTAGTCTCGGGAACCTCGAGGGCCAGGATCTCGGCTTCGAGATTCAACGGCGCGTGCTGGTGGAGTTGAACCGGCCGCCCGCCACGTACACGCCGGCCAAGCTGTCCGCGCTCTACCGTGCCATGGAAGAGCGCCTCAATCGCCTGCCGGGCGTGGAGGGATCAGGACTGGCGCTCTACAATCCGCTCACCGACAACTGGGGCGAGTTGGTGCTGGTCGCGGGGCACCCGCCGCCGAAGCCGGGAGACGAGGCCGGAGCGTCATGGGACCGTGTCAGCACGAACTACCTCCAGGACCTCGGCGTGCGGCTCGTGCGCGGACGGTTTTTCACGACGGCCGACAACGAGAGCTCGGAGAATGTCGCGGTCGTGAACGAAGCGTTCGTCCGCCGTTTCTTCAAGAGCGACGAGGATCCCATCGATGCGCATTTCGGCCTCGACCTGCCCGAGAACGTGAACACCTACCGCATCGTCGGCATCGTGCGCGACGCGAAGTTCGCGGGGTTCGCGCTCGATCAGCCTGCGCGGCCGATGTTCTACGTGTCGCTCGCGCAGACGGTGGACTACGAGCACGCGATGATGAGACGTCTCGAGTTGGCGACGCATTTCGTCGGCGGTCTGCTGTTGGTGACCGATGCGCCGCCGGGCCTCCTCGAGCCTCAGGTCAAGCGGGCGCTCGGCGAAGTGGATCCGAACCTGACCGTCACGACCGTCAGGACGATGCAGGAGCAGGTCAACCGCTCGTTCGACCAACAGCGCGCGGTCGCGAGCCTCGCGGGGCTGTTTGGCATCGTCGCGCTGGTGCTCGCCGGGATCGGACTGTATGGCGTGACGGCATACAACGTGGCGCAGCGCACGAACGAGATCGGCATTCGAATGGCGCTCGGCGCCGATCGAGGCAAGGTGATCGAGATGGTGCTGCGTGGCGCTTTTCGCCGCGTCCTCGTGGGTCTCGCGCTCGGGCTGCCGCTCGCCGTCGCGGCCGGACGTCTTCTCTCGGCTCAACTGTATCGCGTGCCGTTCTGGGATCCGCTGGCGCTCGGCGTGGGCGCCGTGTCGCTCGCCGCGTGCGCATTCTTCGCAGCGATCATTCCCGCCGCGCGCGCGGCCGTCATTTCGCCGCTGGACGCGCTTCGTCGAGAATAGTCCGAGGACGAGCACTTGGCAGAGATGAGCAAGCGCCGTGCTGCGGCTGTTCGACCACGGCGACACGTACTCATCGGTCACCAGTAAGCAACTCCGGAATCATGGCTCGAGCGATCGGCCGCAATCGTGTCGCTTCAGACTCGGCGATCCACCGATACGGCCACCGTAGCCTCTAGGAATGACTGCCACCATCAGCACGGCAGGGTACGATCTCCATGGCGCTGGTTCAGGCAGGCAGCATCGGCAGACCATAGATTGTGACGCCGGCCGGCAGCAACGTCAGTCGACCGTGCGCGTGCCTTCGCAAGTGCTTCGATCAAGGTGCGCCTTGGACCCGTGTGATGCTTTCTGCCTCGGTTCGGGACAGGGCGATCGAAGCCCTGCTTGCCGCCCCGCTCGGGCACTCGCTGGCGTTGGTTTCGGAGACGCACCAATCGGCGAATCGGACGGTCTCGTCCCTGAGGTAAGAGATGCTGTTCAGGCTGCGGTAGATGCCCCACTTCCCGCGATTGTAGTCGTCGCCGTCCCGCCACGTGTCGACGGTGCCGCTGTACCAGGACAGCAGCGTCGCTCCG
>JBOGIN010000347.1:0-5903 GCA_050742275.1 Vicinamibacteraceae bacterium | reverse complement strand
GGTGCAGACAATGCGCGCGTCGACGGCTTTACGATCCGCCTCGGCCGTGTCCGGGGACACGGCGCCGGCATCCTGTGCGATCACACCTCTCCGACGATCTCGAACAACACGATCGTTCAGAATATCGCGCTCGAGCCCGAAGGGCTGCTCGAGAAGGGGATGCTCCACCAGCCGGGCAACGAGGGCGGCGGGATTGCGTGCATCAATGGCTGCACCGCTAGGATCACGAACAACATCATTTCCTACAACAAGACCGGCGTCGGCGGCGGCGCCGGCATCGCCGTGTCGAACTGGAGCATGCCCCACATCTACAACAATGTCATCACTGACAACGAGAGCGGCGTGAGCGACGCCAACGCCTCACGCAGTAGCAACGGCGCCGCCATCTCGGCCAGCCACGCGATGCACCGCGAGCCGTTGCGCATGACCGTTGTCAACAACGTGATTGCCAACAATAGGACCGGGGCTCGGAGCAAGAGCGACGCCGGCGGAATGTACCTCGAATATGACTCGGCCCCGATCATCGCGGCCAACTGGATCCTCGGCAACTGGTGTGCCGACGACGGTAGTGGAATCTACGTCATGAAATCGTCTCACCCGCTGTTCGCCGGCAACATCGTCGCCGGCAACAACAGCAGCGCCATTCGGCTGAGCAAGGAGGGCCGCGGGGATATCGAGAACAACCTCGTGTTCGGGAACGCCGCGGCCGTCATCTGCATCAGCTCGTTCGGCACGTTCAAGAACAACACGATCGTGGACAACGCGTCCGGCGTGTTGTACGGGAACCCGTACGCGCCGCACCTGAAACCGTCGAGCTTCTCCAGCAGCCTGATCTACGGAAACGGCGACGAGCAGATCCGCACCGCGCCGAACGAGGAACCGCCGGTCGTCACGAACAACGACATCCAGGGTGGTTACGCGGGAGGCGAAGGCAACTTCGATGAGGAGCCGCAGTTCGATCGCGATGAGATTGTGGGGCGAGCCGCTGCCGTTGAGTACGACAGCGAGACCGTGACGACGAGCATCACACCTGCCGCGGGCGTTCAGCCTGGGGCCGCGCTCGCCGGCCGCGTGATCCAACTCGGCGATAAGTGGAGCGTCATCAAGGCAGTCGACGACGACAGGATCGTCGTATGGGGCGACCTTCGTGCCGCCGCCGAGCCGCAGCCGGTGGAGTTCGAGATCGCGAAGACGTACCGGCTCCGCACGGCGCTGGCTCGAAAGGTTGGGGCGCGTTGAATGGGCAAGACAGTGCTCGCTGGTCGTCGCAGCATACGCGTCGTCACGCGTGCACCCGTGAGACGTGTGTGCAGTGGAGGCGTTGACCGATGATCTACCGCAATCGACTCGCCCGGCTCGGCGTGGCCCTGATTGGCGCTGGACTGACCGTCGGTGGGGCTCGAACGTCGGAGCTCGATCACGGCGCCGCTGGCGCGAACGGCCCAAGCGGTCAGGTGTGGACCCAGGACACGTTCGAGGACTTCCGCAGGGGCACGTTCGGCGACGGCGGACAGAACACATACGCAACGGCGAGCGGGAAGGTCCAGCTCGTCAACCGCTGGGACCTGAACAACGATGGCTTCATCGACCTGGTGTTTGCCAATAGCCACCCGCAGGCGGAGAAGCTCGACGCTGCGATCTTCTGGGGCAACGGCAAGGATTTCGACAACTCGCGCGTGACGTACGTGCCCAACGACGGCGCGCAGTGGACGATCGCCGCGGATCTGAACGGTGACGGGAACGTCGACGCGGTCGTCCCGAACTACGCGAACGGCACGTGGAGCAGCATGGACTCGTTCGTCTACTTCAGCGATCCCGACGAGGCGAAGGAGCGCGGTGCCGATTCCAAGCAGTGGACCAACTATCCGTTCGCCGAGAAGCAGACGCTCCCAACCGAAGCTGCGCAGAGCGCCGCCGTCGGCGACCTGGACGAGGACGGGCATCCAGACATCCTGTTCGCGTTGTCGGCCGGGTTCTGGGAGTACCGCGGCGGCAGCGCGCTGGCCTCGCCATCGCGGATCTTCTGGGGCGGCCCGGATGGCTACGCTCGCGACCGTCACACCGACATCGAGGCCGCGGGCGCCTCTGACGCGGCGATTGCCGATCTCAATCGGGACGGGGCGCTCGACATCGTGCTGGCCAACCGTGAGAAGAGCGGCAATCCCGAGACCGCGTCGTTCATCTACTTCGGCTCGAGCTCGCGCGACGGCTTCACCGCGCGGAAGCGGGTGGATCTACCGACCAACCAGGCCAACGCCGTCATCACCGCCGATGTGAACGGTGACGGGTGGCTCGACGTGCTCTTCGCCAACGGGCTCGGCGACGCGTCGTACATCTACCTGAGTGACAGGGGCTCGTTCAGCGCCGGGGGACAACGGCGTATCGACCTGCCGACGAGCGAGGCGCGCGACGTGGCCGCCGCGGATATGAACGGTGACGGCGCCGTGGACGTGTTCTTCGCGAACCACCAGACTGCCGGTACGCCGCTCACCAAGTCGTACGTCTACTGGAACGGTTCGAACGGTCTCAGCGAGGCCAATCGCCAGGAGCTGGAAACGGTCGGCGCGTGGGGTGCATCGGTCGCCGATCTCAACGGCGACCAGCGGCCGGAGATCATCGTCTCGAATTTCAGGGAGCACGAGTCATTCGAGGTTCCGTCGTATATCCTCTGGAACACCGGCGGCGAGAGACCGTTCGATGACACGATGCGCACATCGCTGTTCACCAAGGGGGCGGTCGGCAACACGGTGGCCGACTTCAACGGTGACGGCCACGTTGACGTGCTGTTCAACAACACGGCCGACCGCTGGCGCGGCGGTGTGGCGCCGGCGTACGTCTACTGGGGCAACGCGAAGGGAGCCTATTCAGTTGCCGCGCGCACCGACCTGGCCGCGGTCGAGCCGTACGACTGGGCGTCGGGCGACTTGAACGACGATGGTTGGCCGGACCTGATCCTGGCCAACATGGCGGAGGTCGGCCGGCGCAACACGGAGAACTTCATCTACTGGGGTGGCCCTACTGGTTACGACGTCGCACGCCGTTCCGCGTTGATGGGCAAGGGAACCCGCGGCGTCGCGCTGGCGGATCTGGACGAGAACGGCTGGCTCGACGCGGTGGTCTTCAGCACTTCCGCCGATCCGACGGAGAAGGATCTGCCCGTGTTCATTTACTGGGGTGAGCCCGACGGGTACCGGACCTATCAGCGCACGGAGCTCCCCGGCGGCGGCAACGGTCTGCCTCTCGCTGCGGACCTCAACTACGACAACAACCTCGACCTCATCGTTCCCGGAGGGACCGGCGTGTCGTCGATCTACTGGGGCGACGGAACGCGACACTACTCGGCCGGTCGCAGGACCGACGTTCCCGATAGCAAGGGCACGAGCAGCAGCAATGTCGCCGACATGAACAACGATGGCTGGCTCGACCTGCTGCTGATGCGCCGCGGCGATGGCGTCGTGTCACACGTCTACTACGGCAACGAGAAGGGCGAGTACTCGGCCGACCGGCGCGACGACTTCTCGCCGGTCGAAACGCAGGGCGTGACGATCGCCGATATCGACAAGAATGGCTGGCTCGACGTGGTGTCGGCGCGCTACAAGGACAAGGGCACCCGCGCGACCATGTCTCGCGTCTACTGGGGCTCGCCCGGCGGCCTGAGCGAGGAGCGGGTGCTGGAGCTGCCAACCAATGCCGGCACTGGCAGCCAGGTGGCCGACTACAATGGCGACGGCTACAACGACATTCTCTTCTACTGCCACCGCTCCGAGGGTGACCCGAACGTGCCAGGCGCGTTCGGCGATCACACGACGGAGTCGTACCTCTACTGGGGCGGGCCGAACGGGTTCAGTGCCGAGCGTAAACATCTGATCCCTGGGCAAGGCGTTCACTACGACGGCGGGGCGAACCTCGGCAACATCTACGACCGTGGCTTCGCGTTCGACTATGTCTCCCCCGCGCACGAGCTCGGCACCGGCCGCCGCCGCGGCCGCATCGCCTGGACGGCCGAGACACCGCACGGATCGACGGCGAGGTTTCAAATCCGGACCGCCGCCGACCAACGATCGCTGGCGCAGGCGGCGTGGGTGGGGCCGGCGGGCGAGGGCTCGCGGTACTTCGAGGAATCGGGTGCAGCGCTGGAGCTGCCAGATGGTCACGCATGGATTCAGTATCGCGCCGTGCTCGTGTCGCCGAATGGCGCCGTCTCGCCCGTGCTCGACAAGGTGAGCATCAGCGTTGAGTAGCGGAAGACGGCCCCGTTGTCGTGTGGATTTGAGACACGAGCCTTTCAGACAGCCTGGACTTGCCTGGTCGGATGGAGTGTAGCGATGGATGTAGGCAAGTCGGCGATCGTCGCCGGCGGAGCGAACGGCATCGGTCGCGCGTCAGCGCTGGCGTTCGCCGCAGGCTACCGGGTCTTGGTCGCGGATGTCGACCAGCGGTCGGGGACGGCGACTGTGGCCGATGTCAAGGCAAGCGGCGGAGATGCGCTCTTCGTCAGCGCAGATCTTTCGCTCTCCGCGAACGTGAGAACAGTTGTCGACGAGGCAGTGGCAGCGTTCGGCGGTATCGATGTCGTCTTCAACAATCTGGGTATTCAACCAGAAGAGAGTTACCGAAGAGTCGAGGAGTTAGACGAGGCGCTGTGGGACCTGATGCAGGCTGTGAACGTGAAGAGTTACTTCCTGATGGCGAAATACTGCGTTCCTCACTTGCGCCAGCGGGGAGGCGGCGTCATTGTCAACAACGCCAGCGTTCAGGGGCTCCAATCAGCGCCGCTGGTTCCCGCCTATGCGGCGAGTAAAGGCGCCATCTTATCGCTGACGCGTAACCTGGCACTCGATTATGCCCTAGATGGGATCCGCGTGCTTGCGATTTGTCCCGGTGCGGTCGACACGCCCTTGTTGCGACGCAGCGCGAGCCTGGCTGCTCCGGATGATCCGGCGGGTGCCATCCGTCAGTGGGGACGGATGCATCCCCTCGGCCGAGTGGCAACGCCTGAAGAGATTGCGGAGGTCGTCCTGTTTCTGGCCAGCGAGAAGGCTTCCTTCATGACGGGTGAGTTCGTCTGTGTCGATGGGGGCCTAATGGCGAAGGGCGCGTGGGCCTGAAGTACCGGTGGAGGCGTCACCACCGCGCCGAATGTCGAAGCCGAATACGCTCGCACGCGCGATCTCGAGCTCGAGCCGAATGATCCGATCATCGAGCCGCGCCAGCTCGGCGCCGGACCTCCAGCGCACCGGTAGGGTGATGCCATCGTGCGTGACCGGCTCACAGTCGTCGAAGCTGAACCCGTTCACTACCTGGCCGTCGGCGTCACGCACCTGCACGCGGATGCTGCCGCGAGACGCATCCGCATTGAGCTCCAGGAGATCGCCCGACCCGGCGCGCACGTGTAGGGGCACGGTCAGGAGCGTGCCAGGCGTGTCGCCCGTCGTCTGGCGGGCAACGAAGCGGTCCACGGTCATTTTCGCCACACCAATCTGTCGCTCGCGCGTCGGCTCAACCTTGTGGCCGCGTTCATAGCCACCGTAGTAGAGATAGTATTCGTCGCCGACGCGGACCACCGAGCCAACCCAGGTCATGGCGCGGTCCCAGGTGTTCGGCTGCGGATTGCGGTCGAAGAAGATCTCGTCGTGGCGCTGCCAGCGCGCGCCGTCGCGGCTGGTGGCGAGGGTGGTATAGCCGACGCCGGTCGGCTCGCCGCCTGGCTCGGGGGCGTAGTCGTCGTGCAGCATGCGCACAAAGGTGATCAACACCCCGCCGCGGGCGATCGTCCCGCCGGCGCTGTAGAACTCGAGCAGCCCCTCATCGCGCGCCTCAGGCACCATCACGCGCCGCGGCTCGCTCCAATTGAAGAAGTCGTCGCTGATGCTCTGGCCGACGAGCCGGCGAAACGCCGACCC
>JBOGIN010000346.1:0-3461 GCA_050742275.1 Vicinamibacteraceae bacterium | reverse complement strand
GTATCGTGTCGTCGTTCAACGCAGGCGCCTCCGTTGTGGAAAATGTCCCGTGTGCACGGACGTTTTACCATACGGAGGCGTTTGTGTCTCTATAGCAATCGATCTCTTCGTGAATTATCCGGGTTAGCCCCGCCGCGTCCTCGCTTACCGCGACGTTCGGGCTGCGCGAGGTCGGCGTGGAGGGCACACAATTCGTTGTCAACGGCCGCAAGACGTTCTTCCGCGGCACGCTCGAGTCTGCCATCTTCCCCAGGACCGGCCACCCGCCCACCGACACGGAGTCCTGGAAGCGCATCATTCGCATCGCCAAGACGCATGGATTGAACATGCTTCGCTTTCACTCGTGGTGCCCACCAGGCGCGGCGTTCGAGGCGGCGGACGAGCTCGGCTTCTATCTCCAGGTAGAAGCGGGCTCCTGGGCGAACCAGTCGACGAGGCTCGGCGTCGGCCTACCGATCGACTCCTGGATCTACAAGGAGACCGATCGGATCCTCCGCGCCTACGGCAACCATCCTTCCTTCGTGCTCATGGCGTATGGCAACGAGCCTGAAGGCAAAGACGAAGAGTACCTGGCGCGGTGGCTCGGACAGTACAAGGCCAAGGACCGACGCAGGCTCTACACGGCGGCATCCGGTTGGCCGCAGATTCCAGAGAACGAGTTCCACGTCACGCCGGATCCGCGCATTCAGGCCTGGGGCGCCGGCCTGAAGTCGCGCGTCAACGCCAAACCGCCGGAGACGGTCACCGATTACCGCGACTACGTCCGCAAGTGGCGGGTGCCGGTCATCAGCCATGAAATCGGCCAGTGGTGCGCGTTTCCGAACTTCGCGGAGATGCCGAAGTACACGGGATATCTCAAGCCAAAGAACTTCGAGATCTTCCGCGACCGTCTCGAGGCGCGACGCCTGGGCGATCGGGCGCGTGACTTCCTGCTCGCATCCGGCAAGCTGCAAACGCTCCTGTACAAGGAAGACATCGAGTCGGCGCTCCGCACACCAGGGATGGGCGGCTTCCAGCTCCTCGATCTCCACGACTTCCCGGGCCAAGGCACCGCCCTCGTGGGTGTGCTCGACGCCTTCTGGGAGCCGAAGGGCTACGTCACGGCGGAGGCATACCGGCGTTTCTGCAACAGCACCGTGCCACTCGCGCGGCTCGATCGACGGGTCTTCTCGACCAGCGACACGCTCGAGGCAGCGATCGAGGTGGCCCACTTCGGGCCTTCACCGCTGTCGGATGTCTCGGTCACCTGGAAGCTCGTTCCGGCGGCCGACCCTCATGGGCGAGACGCGTCACAGCCGGGCAAGCAGGGTGAGGGCCACCCGGTCGCCACGGGCAGCCTGCCGCCTCGAACAATCCCCCTGGGCAACGGCGTCACGCTCGGCCGCATCACCGCCGATCTCCGCAAGATACCCGCCCCGCAACACTACAAGCTCGTGGTTGGGCTCGACGGGACCCGGTTCGAAAACGACTGGGACGTGTGGGTGTACCCCGACCGCGTCGACACCCGAACGCCGCAAGCCGTCACCATCGCCACCGATCTCGACAACGCCACCCTCACGACGCTCAGGAATGGCGGCCGAGTGCTGCTCATGATTCCGCCGGAACGTGTCAAGGGAGATGACGAGGGCCGCGTGGCGTTTGGCTTCTCGAGCATCTTCTGGAACACGGCCTGGACGGGCGGCCAGCCGCCGCATACGCTTGGCATCCTCTGCGATCCAGAACATCCCGCGCTTGCGGCGTTTCCAACCGACTTCCATAGCGATTGGCAGTGGTGGTATCTCGTCAGCCGGGCAGGCGCGATGATCCTGGATCGCCTCCCGCCGCAACTGCGTCCCATCGTGCAGGTCGTCGATGACTGGGTGACGAGTCGCAAGCTGGGGCTGATGTTCGAGGCACAGGTGGCCGGCGGCCGTCTGCTCGTGACCAGCATCGACCTGCGTCAGGCGGGCGAGCCGAATCTGGTGGCGCGTCAGATGCGGCACAGCCTTCTTACCTATATGGCCAGCGACCGGTTTCGACCAGACGAGGAGGTCACGCCCGAGCAGATCAAGGGCTTGATAGCAGAGCCATGAGCGCGCGCAGGCGGGTCGAGCAGACCGGGGCGTCGAGACGGGCCGGAATTCGTGAGATCGCGAAGGCGCTGAACGTTTCGATTGGCACGGTCGACCGTGCGCTACACGATCGCGGCCGCATCAGCCCGCTCACACGCCGCAAGGTCTTGCAGATGGCGGAGCGTCTTGGATACCGCCCCAACCTGGCGGCACGCTACCTGTCCTCCAGACGCGAGATGCGCATCGCCTGCTGCCTCCCTCGTGAGGTGGCATCGTTCTTCAAGCTGGTCGGCGACGGAATCACGGCCGCCGCGCGCGCGTTGGAAGCGAGCGGCGTCGTGCTCGTGCATCACGCCTATTCGCGGCTGGGCCACGGCGAAGCACGGGCGGTCGAGCGCGCCCTGGCAGACGACATCCATGGGCTGATCATCGCGCCGGGACGGCCGGACAGACTCGAGCCGCTCATCCATCGCGCGACCAGCCGGGGGATCCCGACGATGTGCGTGTCCACCGACGCGCCACACACCGAGCGCCTCGGGGCGGTGTCCGTGGATCCAACCACGAGCGGAGCGCTCGTCGCGGAGCTGATGGGCCGGTTCCTCAAAGGCAGCGGTAAGGTCATCGTGGTGACCGGATCGCTGAGCACGATGGACCATGCTGGAAAGCTGGAGGGCTTTCGCCGGGCGATCGACGAGATCTGGCCCAAGGTCCGGATTACCTCCATCGTCGAGGCGCACGACAACGAGGCCGAGGCGTACGACAAATGTCTGAAGGTGCTGACGCACCAGCCGGATGTCGCCGGGATCTACGTCAGCACAGCGAACTCGCTTCCGGTGATCGACGCGCTCGAGCGCCGCGCGCTGCGTGATGTCGCGCTCATCACGACCGACTTGTTCCCCGCGCTCGTGCCGCTCATAGAGTCTGGCAGGATTGCCGCGACGATGCATCAGCGCGCGTGGACGCAGGGCCGGCTTGCGCTGCAGAACCTCCACCGCTTCCTCGCAGAGCACATCGCCCCTCCCGACCATGTGCGCCTCTCTCCCCATATCGTCATGAAGAGCAACCTGAAGCTGTTCCTGGATCGCATTCAGGATCAGGAAACGGGAAACCGGCAACCGGCAACCGGCAACGGGATTCGGGAAACGCGGATGGAATAGCCACATCGCGCACCTGCCTCCTGTTTCCCGTTTCCTGATCCTGATTACGGAACTTGACGGAATGATCCGTCTTCCGCTAGTCACCCTGCCCCGCGAAATGGGGTGCTTCGCAGAATATTTTTGACATCTGGCAGACTTTTGTGCTTGACACCAAAATTTTCTCATCCATAATCTACATCTTGTATGACGGCGACAAGCTCAATCCATCTGTAGTGCCACAGTCGGCACAGGGCTGAGCTTGCGCTTTCCAAGG
>JBOGIN010000345.1:0-2152 GCA_050742275.1 Vicinamibacteraceae bacterium | reverse complement strand
GGGCCCAGCCTGGCTCGCGCCGGGCGCGCGCAGGACGAGTCACGGCCGCTCCAGCTCGGCGTCATCGGGCTCGACACGTCACACGTGATTGCCTTCACCGAGCTGCTGAACGACCCGTCGAATCCGCATCACATCCCGGGCGCGCGTGTGGTGCGCGCCTACAAGGGTGGCAGTCCCGACGTCGAGTCGTCTGCGACGCGAATCGAGAAGTTCACCACGGAGCTCACCGGCCGTTGGCACGTGACGCTCGTGCCGTCGATCGAAGAGCTGTGCGAGCGGGTCGACGCCGTCCTGCTCTCCAGCGTCGACGGCCGCAAGCACCTCTCGCAGGTGCGGCCGGTGATCGCCGCGCAAAAGCCGGTCTTCATCGACAAGCCGTTCACGGCGAGCTTGCGCGACGCCCAGGAGATCGTGCGGCTCGCGCGCGAGCGCCGCACGCCGGTCTTCAGCTCCTCGGCGCTGCGCTACTCCGAGGATGTGGTGGCGCTGACACGGAACAGCAGCACGGGCACGGTCCTTGGCGCCTCGACGTTCGGCCCGGCGCCGACCGAGCCGCATCATCCAGACTTGTTCTGGTACGGCATCCACGCCGTGGAGATCCTGTACACGCTCTTGGGCCGCGGGTGTGAACGCGTGACGCGCACCCACACTGACGGTGCCGACGTCGTCGTCGGCCAATGGAAAGACGGCCGGCTGGGGGTCATGCGCGGGATCCGCGAGGGCGAAGCGCCGTACGGCGCGATCATCTTCGGAAGCAAGGGGGTCGTCGGCTCGCCGTCGCTCGTCCAATCCGCGTCCTCGTCTGAGTCGGACAAGGACGACGCTCCTCCGCTGTATCACGGCCTCGTGACCAAGATCGTCGAGTTCATGCGGACCGGCCAGTCACCCGTCGCGCCAGAGGAGACGCTCGAGATCATTGCGTTCATGGACGCCGCGGAACGGAGCAAATCACAAAACGGGAACCCTGTTCGGTTATAGGGGTCAAGGGATCAAGGGGTCAAGGGATCAAGGGATCAGGGCGGGGTTGTTCGAGCGGCCGAGGCCTGCGTCGGAACAAGCAGCACACTCGGGCCGCTACCCGAGTTCTCCGAGTTACCTCTCCCCTGATCCCTGCCCCCTGACCCTGATGCCTGACCCCTGACCCCTGATGCCTACCACGCGGCCCATTCCACACCTGCGCTGGTACGTTGCGATTCTGTTGTGTCTCGCATCGGAGCTCAATTACCTGGATCGGCAGGCGCTCTCCGCGCTCAAAGTGACCATCCAGCAGGATCTCGGATTCAGCGAGCTCGACTACGCCAACATCACGACCGCCTTTCTCCTCAGCTACACCGTGATGTACGCGGTGAGCGGCCGCATCGTCGACTCCATCGGCACGCGCCTCAGCTTCATGCTGTTCGTCTCCGGTTGGTCCGTCGCCAGCATGCTGCACGGCCTCGCACACTCGGTGTTTCAGTTCCAGGTGATGCGCTTCCTCCTGGGCGTCGCCGAGCCGGGCAACTTCCCTGCCGGCGTCCGAGCGGTCTCGGAATGGTTTCCGATGCGGGAGCGCGCGCTCGCGGTCGGCATCTTCAACGCGGGCACGGCGCTCGGCTCGACGCTGGCAATACCCCTCGTGTCCTGGCTGGCGCTCGCTTACGGATGGCGTCCTGCATTCTTCATCACGGGCACGCTGGGGTTCGTGTGGGTGGCGATCTGGTTCTGGCTCTACCAGCTTCCCGAACAGCACCCGCAGCTCACGCCTGCGGAGCGTGCACTGATCCTCGCCGGGCGCCCCCAGGAGAGCACCGAGGCTCCCGTGCCGATCGCAAAGCTGCTCACGCTCCGCGCCACGTGGGGCTGCATCGCCGCGCGCGTGCTCACGGATCCCATCACGTACTTTCTACAGTTCTGGGTTCCGTCCTATTTGCAGCAAGAGCGGGGGTTCTCGCTCGCGCAGCTCGGCAAGTATGCCTGGATTCCGTTTGCGGCGCTCGCCGTCGGCAACATCGCGAGCGGCGCGATTCCACGATATCTCGTGAGCCGTGGCTGGACGCTCCATCGCGCCAGAAAGACAACGGTCTTTGCGGTCTCCTGTGTGGCGGTCGTGTTGCTGCTGCTCATCACGCGCGCCGACAGCCCCGCGTCGGCGCTCGTTTGCATCAGCGGCATC
>JBOGIN010000344.1:0-8316 GCA_050742275.1 Vicinamibacteraceae bacterium | reverse complement strand
GCGACGGCTGTCATCAGGCACGATGGGGCGTGCTCACGCGGCGCGCGACGTGTCGGACGCTGCCACACGGCGGCAGCCAACCACGGAGAACCTGCGCAACGCGAGGTCCGCGTCGGTGTATTCAGCGCGGCGCGGCGGCACGTTCAGCGGCACGACATCGACGAGCGGCTCGAGTGGTTGCTGGGGCAACACCTCGAGATAGCGCTGCGGGTAGGACGTGCGGAAAGCCGTGCCGGTTACCGTCCCGTAACGCGCGACGAGCTGGTCGAAGTCACCTTGCAGGAACTGGTACAGCTCGGGGTCCGGCTCCGAGGCGAGATAGTCGCGCACGAGTTGCGCCACGTTGTCGAGGAATGCCGGCGAGTGATAACGGCACCCGCTGCCGTTGTTCATGAGTCTGAGGCCCGTGCCCGATGGGTCGATGTGGTAGAGCTCGTGCACGATGGTGTCGAGCTTCGCGACCCAGTCGGGCGCATCCGCGTAAATGGCCTGTTTGCGTCGAGAGAAACTCAGCCGCTGATCGCAGAAGCGCGGCAGCGCGAACGACAGCATGTACTGGACCGGCTGCCCGCCGAGGATCACCGCGGGCGTCTTGGCGACGAACCAGACGGATCGGCGGAGCACGCGTCCTGTCTCGACATCCTGCCAGAAGTAATAGCCGGGCTCGCTCTCCGGAAGCGTCAGGCAGTGACAGGTGGCAATCGGACCGTCCGCGCCCGTTCGCCCGACGCGTGCAAACACCAAGACGCGCGAGGCATCAATATGGCCGAGCGCCGGCACACGAACAACGACGTCGCCAATGAGGCGACGCAGACACTCCGTGTAGTTGAGCATTGAGCACAGGGAGGACGCGAAAGCTCGAGTCGGCCTCCGCGGTCCCCACCACGCGGCCGAAGCTACCGTGTCCTGATCCCCTCCAAGAGTACATCGTGCTCGAGAGGAGTCAAGCTGAATTCCCATCGAGCGGGTACACGCGCCTACGTATTCGACGCTAAGAGCGGGCCTGACGTTCCCAGAGACAAAGCTGGCTCACCCTGTGTTGTATAACGTCGCGCCGAGCTCGAAACGAACAGAAGAAGGGGTCAGGGATCAGGCGTCAGGGATCAGGAGGCGTCAGGCCTGAAGCCTGCTGTCGCCTGATCCCTGCCCCCTGACACCTTAGAAGGTAAGCCGAAGGCCGAGCTGGATCTGCCGAGGATCCCCGAACCCGCTCCGCACCGTACCGTCGAAGTTGAAGACGAGGTTGGTGACCTCAGGGCGCTTGATGTTGCGGCTGTTGGTGAGGTTGAAGATCTCGAAGATTGGCTCCAGCGTGATGCCGTGCGTCAACCGCACCGGTCGCGTCAGGCGAACGTCCAGCGTGAAGAACTCGTTGTCCTTCCGCTCCGTGTTGCGCTTGAGGATCGACCCGTCCGACTGAATGCGATCCTGCGGCACGTCGCCCACCGACCGCGGCTGCGCCGATCGCGCCGACACGCGCGTGTTGATCTCCACGCCGGCCACGACCGCCAGGAGCCAGGCGTTGAAGCGATGCCGCTGGTCACGGTCCGAATAGTTGTACTCGGCCGCGAGATTGTCCGCGCGCGCGTAGCGAAACGAGAACGGATCGCGCTCATTGTCATCGTCCGACATGTCGCGCGAGAGCGTGTAGTTCCATTGGAACTGATACCCGTTCGCGAACCGCTTCGTCATGCCAACCGTGAGCCCGTCGTACTTCGACTTGGCCGAGCTCTCCACGGTGGTCAGCGTGGCGATGCCGTTGCGGCCGTCGGCGCCGAGGCCGGTGCTCCAGGGCGATCCAAAGACCAAGTCGTTGCGATTGATGAAGCGCGTGACGTGGACGGTCTTGGTGTGCGTGAAGCTGACGAAGGCGGAGAGATGGGTGAAGAGCTCTCGCTCGTAGCCGACGGTCGCGGAGTACGTGCGAGGATTCTGGAAGTCCTTGTCGAAGACGAAGACGTCCGGGTGATCAGGATCGGAGATCTCCGAGGCCGGAATCAGATCCGGCCAGGCGGGCGGCGTGATGCCGAGCGCATTGAGCGCGCTCGAACGAAAGAGCGTCTGGCCGCGGCTCCCGTTGGTGGAGCGCGAGCTGGCCACCGAGAGTCCCGGCACACGCGCGTAGAAGATGCCGGCGTTCAGCCGTACCACCTCCTTGCCATTGCCGCCAACGTCCCAGGAGACGCCGAGCCGCGGTTGCCACATCGCGGTATCCGAGGGAATCGCGCCGTCCGACGGAAAGCCGGGCTGGCCGATGAAGGGCGCATAGAACACCTCGCTCGGCGGGGTAATGGGATCCGGCTGGAGCTGCGCTTCCCACCGGAGGCCGTACTGGATGGTAAGCGTCCGCGTGGGCTGCCACGTGTCCTGAACGAAGAGGGAGGGCTCGATCTGTGGGATGTCCTGCGTGCCGGCGTCCTCGACCGACAAGCCGCCAACACCGGCCTGCTGAAGATACGTGTTCAGTGGGCCGGTGATGGTGGCGCCCGCGGGACAGGAGCCGGCGGTGCTGGTCGATCCGTCGGAGCACTCGACGTAGCGCGGGCCGAAGCGGACGTAGTCGAGAAAGCCGTCCGTGCTGGTGAAGATGTACCGGCCATTCGCGAAGCCGAGGAAGGTTTGCACCGAGCTCACGCGGCTCAGCTCGCCGCCCGCTTTGACCGTGTGGCGGCCGAGAATCCACGAGAGGTTGTTCGTGACCTGCACGCGTGTGTCGTAGTACTCGACCGGAAGGAAGAACGGCATCCCGAAGCGGTAGCCACGCACGAAGTCGAAGGCGGTATCGGGAAACGGGCGGGACTCGCCCGCGATTGTCGGTCCGGGATACGGGCGAGGCCGATCCTCACGCGCGAACTGAAACCTGAGCTCGTTCAGCATCGATCTCGAGAGCGTCGACTGGAGCGACCCGGACACCGCATTCGAGAAGTCGCGCTCCAGGCCGTTCGCGCTACGGCCCCAGGAATTCACGTCGAACGTCCCGTTCTCCTGACGGCTCCACGTATAGGCGTAACGCATGGTCAGCAGACTCGCGGCGTTGAGCTGATAGTCGACCTTGCCGAGCAGCGCGCGGGCATCGTTGGATCGCGCGATCGGACCGTTCTCATCGGGACTGCCAAAGTCAGCGAAAAGACCGACGACGCGCGGCTCGATGCGCGCCGGATCGAGCTGCTTCGTCTGGCGAAATCGTTGCTCGTCGTAGGCGAGGAAGTAGAACAGCCGATCGCGCCGCAGCGGACCGCCGAGGGTCGCGCCGAACTGCTCCTGATCGAACGGAAACTCCTGCCCGGCGGAGTTCGCCGACGCGATCTCGTCGAACTTGCCGAAGAGATGCGCCGATCCGGCGACGTCGTTCGTGCCGGACTTGGTGACGACCTGCACGAAGCCGCCGCCGCTCCTGCCGAACTCCGGTGCCGCACCGTCGGAGACGACCACGATCTCGCGAATGGCGTCCTGGTTGAAGGTAAAGGCGGGGCGCTGACCGCCACGCTGCTCACCAAAGAACGGGTTGTTGAAATCGGCGCCGTCCACTGAGGTGTTGTTGTTGATCCCCTTCTGGCCGTTCACGCTGATCTCATCGCCGTCAGGCCCCTGAACGATCGTGACGCCCGGCGTGAGCTGCATGAAGGCGAGGAAGTTCCGCCCGTTGTTCGGCAGACTCCTCACGGCCTGCTGGTTGATCAGCGTTGTCTGCTCGGCACGCGTCGTCTCGATCAACGGAGGCTCGCTGGTGACCTTGATGGCTTCCTGGACGGACGCCAACTGCAGCACGATCGGCACGTTGATGGTCTGACCGACGGCGAGCTCGACGGCTTCCTGGACGTAGGTGCTGAAGCCGTCGAGCGCCACCGTGAGCGTGTAGGTGCCCAGCGGCAGGAGCAGGCCGCGGAAGCGGCCATCGGCGTCGGTCGTCAGCTCGCGCGTGAAATTGGTGTCAGCGTTCAGGAGCACGACCCTGGCCGCCTCCAGACGACCGCCCTGCGCGTCGGCGACCACACCCTCGATAACGCCGGTGGTCGCTTGTGATTGCGGGGAAGCAGGCGTCGCGAGCCAGACACACACGAAGAGCAGGACGAAGACGAACCACTTGTGGGGCCGCATATGGTCCTCTCCTTGTTCTAGCAACGGTGGCAGGTAGGACAAGCATACAGGAGGCAGGCGTCAGGGGCAGGGATCAGGCGTCAGGGGCAGGGGTCAGGTCAGGGGTCAGCAGGGCGTCAGGCCTGAGGCCTATTGCCCCCTGACGCCTGACGCCTTCCAAGATCCGGGTTGTCCGTGATCACCCCATCGAGGCCGAGGATGGTGAGCCCCCGCTGCATGGCGGCGCGCGCCGCGTCCTGCTCGGCGGTCGACTCCGCGCGGTAGGTCCATGCGAACACGAACAACCCCAGATCGTGCGCGCGTTCTGCGAGCTTGGGGTCTTTGTCGAGGATGTCCTTGTTCGGACCAATACCGGTCGCGAAGCTGGCCACCTCCTTCAGACCGGAGGCGCCCGTCCAGCGAGGCGCGGCGGGCGACGAGAACAGCAGCACGCGCGGCACGTCGGGCAGCAGCTTCGCCAACTCGCGCACACCACCCTCATCGAAGGACTGAACGATGATTCTTGGATGGTCCTGGGCGCCTGACGCTCCCGCCAGGTTGCGCGCACGCAGCACGTCCGCCACGAGCGGCTCCATGGCGCGGCCCGCGGCGCGGTGCTTGTCAGGCGACTTCAGCTCGATGAGCAGACCGGTGCGCGCCGTTATCGCATCCACGGCTTCTTCGAACGTGGGGATCCGCTCGCCGGCAAAGCGCTCGTCGAACCAGGCGCCGGCATCGAGGCGCCGAACCTCCTCGAGGGTGAAGTCCTCGATCGGCCAACGCCGCTCACCGCTCCTGCTCCCCGCCGTCGCCGGACGGCCGCGATCCGGAAAGACGTCCTCGATATCGGTGGTGCGCTCGAGCGTATCGTCGTGTAGGACGACGAGATGACCGTCGCGCGTGAAGGTGATGTCGATCTCCACGTAGTCGGCCTTCTGGTCCGCGGCGAGGCGAAAGGCAGCCAACGTGTTCTCTGGGGCGTAGGCAGAAGCCCCTCGGTGCGCGATCACCACGTTCGTGGGACGAGCGGCAGCGAGTGTGGCGGCAAAAAGGACCGTCAGGATAGCAAGCGACTTGGTCATGGGATGTGTGGTCCAGATCGGAGATGCCATCGAGGCCCGACCTTCGGGTCGGGCGCACTCGGAAGCGCCAGTATACTCTCCGCATGACCGGCCTCGAGACTCTCCCCATGACCGGCCTCGAGCTGGTCGTGACCCTCACGGGCGGGACGTTCCTTGCGCTCGGTTCGATGTCGGCGTTCACTGCAACGCTGCGGCTCCAGCGGGGCGCGATCACCCTCTTGACGTTCGGCCTGTTCTGTCTGCTCTACGGGGTTCGATTGCTGGCAGAGCAATCGCAGGTTCAAGCGGCCATCGGCGTCACGAAGCTTCAAGCAACCTGGGTCAGTGCCTGGGTCACGTACGCAATCAACGTTCCGTTCACGCTCTTTCTGCAGAGCGTCATCGGCCGCGGCTGGCGAGACTCGATGCGATGGGCCGCGCTCGTCATGACGGTCTTCGCGGTGAGCGCGATCGTCACAGAGCTGGTGTTGCAACGTCCGTTTGCGGCAACCAGACTGAACAGTGCGCTCATCCTGACCGCGTTGGCCCTTGCCGTCGGAAACGTATGGTACGCGCGCCGCACCCGCGGGGCGCGTACACTGCTGGCGGATCCAATCGTACTGGCCGGAGGGGCGATATTCTTCCTGTTCATCATCAATGAAAATCTCGTCTATCCGGGAACCGACGTCGAATTCGTTGGTTGGCTCGCGTTCGTCCTGTGTCTTGGATACGTGATCGCGCGATCGGTCTTTCGCGAGCAAGCAGAGCTTGCCGGTGTCCAGCGCGAGCTCGAAACGGCACGCCGGATCCAAGCGTCTCTGCTGCCGCGGCACGTTCCCACTCATGCCGGCCTCGATGTCGCCGCGAGGTACGTGCCTGCTGCTGCCGTCGCCGGCGATATTTACGATGTCGTCACAATCGACGCGTCCCGCCTTGGTGTCCTCGTCGCCGACGTGTCGGGACACGGGATTCCGGCCGCGCTGGTCGCCTCCATGGTCAAGCTCGCGTTCTCCGCGCAGGCGGATCAGGCGAACGATCCGGCGCGGGTGCTCACCGCCATGAACCAAGTGCTCTGCCGGCATCTCGAGCATTCGTACGTGACAGCCATTTACGCCGTCGTCGATACGGAGGGTCGGACGATCACTATCGCGAACGCAGGCCATCCTCCAGCGCTGCTCCATAGACGCGGCGCCGCCGCGGTGGAGGCGCAACAGGAACATGGGTTGATGCTTGGCTTGTTCCCCGACGCGCAGTATGCCAACAGTTACATCGAGCACTTCACGATAGGGGACCGCTTACTGCTCTATTCAGATGGCGTGTCCGAAGCGCGCAATCGCGCCGGGCAGTTCTTCGACGGCGAACGCGTAGAGCAGTGGCTGCCACGCATCGAGCGCACCGACGCAGACCGATTCGCAGAAGCAGCGCTGGGAGAGCTGATCGCATGGATCGGCAGCGGGAAATTCGAGGACGACGTCACGTTCGTGATTGTAGAAGCCGGACGAGCGTGACGCGCGCCAGCCGATGGCGGCTGTCAGCGATTCATTACAAGTTCTTCCCGCAAAAACTGGTCTGTACCGAAGAAAGTGCTTGACATCGATCCTCGGACCGCGCGCTTTTTGTGCCGCCTCGCGTGAGAACGGCCCATTGTGCGCGCCACGCTGCCCCAGAAGCCGCGTTCACAGGTCAGGTTGGACTGAAGAGAAGGATCGGCGCGTTTGCGTGCGATGTGGGGTTGTTCTGAGCCTCGAAAATCGCCTCCATATAATGGGACATGGCGACTCTACTTCCTTCGTTCGATCAGCTCTCTGACCCGGCTCTCCTCTGCGAGGTGACGCGCCTCGCTGCCCGCGAACGCGAGGCCACCGCGAGCCTCGTCGCCTCCCTCGCCGAGCTCGATCGGCGCCGCCTTTATCTGGGCGAGGGCTGCGCCTCCCTCTTTGCGTACTGCGTCCACGTGTTGCACCTTGCGGAACACGCCGCGTATGATCGAATCGAAGTCGCTCGCGCCGCGCGCCGCTTCCCGGTCATTCTCGAGCAGCTCGCCGCGGGCGCGGTCAAGTTGACCACGATTCGCCTGCTGGCCCCTCACCTGACTGCCGAGAATCATGCGGCGCTCCTGGAGGAGGCGCGGCACCGCACGCGACGCGAGGTCGAACAGATCGTGGCCCGGCTGCAGCCCCAACCGGATGTCCCGAGCACGGTCCGGAAGCTGCCCACGGCGTCACCAGCACCACGACGCGACACGCCGACGTCCGAGGGCGGCCCTGTGAATGCCGCACAGGCAAGCATCAGCGCGGCGCCGCCGCGCCCCAGGTGGCCACCCACCGCATCTTCACCACCGCTCGCCCCGGCGCAGACACGTCCGGCGCTGGTCGCCCCGCTGACACCCACGCGCTACAAGGTTTCCTTCACGATCAGTGCGGAGACGTACGCAAAGCTGCAAGAGGCGCAGACGCTGCTCCGACACGTCATCCCGAGCGGTGACGCCGCGCTGATCTTCGATCGCGCGCTCACGCTCCTCGTTGCCGACTGTGCCCGGACGAAACACGCCGCGACGAACAAGCCACGTCGCCTCTCGACGCTGTTTGGGACCGCGACGACGTCGCGGCACGTGCCGGCCGAGGTGAAGCGGAGTGTCTGGGCCCGCGACGGGGGCCAGTGCGCGTTCGTGAGCGTAAGCGGCCGGCGGTGCACGGAACGTGAGTTCATCGAATTCCATCACGTCGTGCCGTTTGCGAAGGGTGGCGAGGCCTCCATCGAGAATATTCAACTGCGTTGCAAACGCCACAATGCGTATGAGGGTGAGCGCGAGTTTGGCACCCGGCCGAGGATTCTCCGAGAAACAGCGCCCGTCTTCGGCGTGTCGCCGCCAGCTACTCGTTTTGAAACGAGTTTGGCGCAACTCTTGTGCCGCGCCGCACGGCCAGGCTGGACCGAGTCGTACCGAGCGAGTTCTTCCGCGCCGCAGGCATCGCCTTGAGGAGCACGCTTCGACCATGCGGACGATGTGTCCGTGTGCCGGTTCGACGCGGGACGCTCCGCCCACGATGTGCGGTCGTCTTGAAGGCGCACGTCAGCGCTCGCGATCCGTTCACTGTGTGCAAGACACCAGGACTAACTTGCACCGCTCGACCATTCCCCTTGACAATCTATGGCGGTGCGTCCCATACTTTCCATA
>JBOGIN010000343.1:0-2723 GCA_050742275.1 Vicinamibacteraceae bacterium | reverse complement strand
GACCAAGGGCGTGTACAAAGGCATTTCCTACACGCACGCGGGGCCGGCCCACCTCTCGATCGGTCAAGAGGCGGCCGCCGTCGGCATGGCGTTCTCGTTGACGCCGGACGACCAGATCTTCGGCTCGCACCGCAGTCACGGAGAGATCCTGGCCAAGGCGTTCTCCGCCATCCGCCAGCTGGCAGACGACGACCTGTTGAGGATCATGAAAGGCTACAGGGACGGGGTTCTCCTCCGTCCGGTCGAGAGGGGCCACAACGGGACCGCGCAGGAGCTGGCGGCTCGCTTCTTCATCTACGGCGCCTACTGCGAGATCTTCGCGCGCGAGACCGGGTTCAACCGCGGGCTCGGCGGCTCCATGCACGCGTTCTTCGCCCCCTTCGGCATCTATCCCAACAACGCCATCGTCGGCGGCTCCGGATCGATCGCGCCAGGGGCGGGGCTCTACAAGAGGATCAATCGAAAGCCAGGCATCGTGGTGGCGAACATCGGCGACTCTTCCTTCGGCTGCGGTCCGGTGTGGGAGGGCATCACCTTCTCCGCCATGGATCAGTACCGGACGCTGTGGGACGCGTCGCTCGGCGGCGGCCTGCCGATCATCTTCAACTGCATGAACAACTTCTACGGCATGGGCGGGCAGCCGTTCGGCGAGACCATGGGCGTGCAGTACATCGCGCGCGTCGGCGCGGGCGTCAATCCGGATCAGATGCACGCCGAGCGGATCAACGGATACGACCCGCTCTCGGTCATCGAGGCCTTCAGGCGCAAGAAGCGGGTGCTTCTCGAAGGCCATGGTCCCGTGCTGCTCGACACCGTGACCTATCGGATCAGCGGTCACTCGCCTTCTGACGCCTCGAGCTACCGCTCGAAGGAAGAGCTCGAGCGATGGCAGGACGCAGACTCGCTGCGCGCCTTCCATCACAAGCTAATCGCGCACCGGATCGCTTCGGCGAGCACACTGGATGCCGCCAGAGCCTCCATCGAAGCGCTTGTCGGAGACATGTTCCGCCTGGCGGCCGATCTCGACGTCAGCCCGCGCGTGGCCGTCGGCTCGGAGCTGGTTGGATCCGTCATGTTCTCGAACGAGCGTGTCGAGAAGCTGGATGACCGTGAGCCGGAGCTCTTGCAGGATCCGACGGCCAATCCGAGAGTGCAACAGATTCGAGGCAAGGTGCGCACGCCAACCGACAAGGGCCAGCCGGTGCCCAAGATGAAAGCGTACAACGTGCGCGACGCCATCTTCGAGGCAATGCTCCACCGCTTCTCCATCGACCCAACGATGATTGCATTCGGTGAGGAGAATCGTGACTGGGGCGGTGCGTTCGCGGTGTACCGCGGCTTGACGGAAGCGCTCCCCTACCATCGGCTCTTCAACACGCCGATCTCCGAGGCGGCAATCGTCGGCGCCGCCGTCGGCTACGCGTTGTCTGGCGGTCGCGTGGTGGCAGAGTTGATGTACGCCGACTTCATGGGGCGCGCGGGCGACGAAATCTTCAACCAGCTCGCCAAGTGGCAGGCCATGTCCGCTGGTCAGTTGAGGATGCCGGTGGTGCTCCGCGTCTCGGTGGGAGCGAAGTACGGCGCGCAGCACTCACAGGACCTCACGGCGCTCGTGCACCACATCCCCGGCTTGAAGGTTGTCTACCCGGTGACGCCATACGACGCCAAGGGCATGATGAACGCCGCGCTCGCCGGGACGGATCCGGTGGTCTTCTTCGAGAGTCAGAAGCTCTACGACGTCGGTGAGATGTTCGTCGAGCGCGGCGTGCCGGAGGGCTATTACGAGATCGATCTCTCGGAGCCCTCCGTGAAGCGAAGCGGTAAGGATTTGACGATTGTCACGCTGGGGCCGACGCTCTACACGGCCATCGAGGCTGCCGGCGCGCTGGAAACACGGTTCGGCACGTCCGTGGAGGTCATCGACCTGCGGGCCGCCAACCCGCTGAACTACGAGCCGCTCATCGCATCGGTCCGCAAGACCGGCAAGCTGCTGCTGGCATGCGACGCGGTGGAGCGCGGCTGCGTGATGCAGACCGTCGCCGCCGCTCTGACCCAGCTCTGTTTCGACGACCTGGACGCGCCCCCTGTGGTCGTCGGATCGAGAAATTGGATCACGCCAGCTGCCGAGCTCGAAGCGTCGTTCTTTCCTCAGGTCTCCTGGCTACTGGATGCCATTCATGAGCGCGTGCTGCCGCTGAAGGGATACCAGCCTGCCACGAACCAGACACTCGGCGAGCTGGTCAGGCGCGCGAGGCTCGGCGTGTAGCCGCGTGTTCGGGCGCCCGTTGTGCCGCGAAGCCCGCATACGGCTTCAGCGGGATGATCGACACGTCGACCATGCCAGCCTGAAACAACGGCAACGTGTTCAGCTTCTCCCGCACGTTTGCTTCACACTCGGCCTCCACCAGGATGCACGCCCCTTCCACGTCGCAACGGTGCCAGATTTGGCGAATGAAGCCCTGACCATAGAGGGCACGAGCCTGCTCGACCTCCTCGTCCACACGCGCCGCGAACTCGGCGCCAGGGAAACTGTCGGTTTGACGGCGGGTTAAGGTCAAGAACTGCATAGGCTCCCTTGTCCTCCTCGGGGTTGGTTTCGAGTCCAGCTCGAGTGGCGGCGGCGGCTCTGGCTCCAATAATGCACAATTTATTGCGCCATACGCAACACAGTTCTTGAGACGCAGCTGCTGCTTCGACTGCCCTGACATTACAGGGGAACGTAG
>JBOGIN010000342.1:0-5714 GCA_050742275.1 Vicinamibacteraceae bacterium | reverse complement strand
TGTCTCGCCGAGGAGGAACGTCGCGAGGCCCAGACCGCCGACACCTCCCGGTCCGGCCGTGCGCTCACCGGCGAACGTCAACTGGCCCGAGCGGTGGCCGTCGCTAGGGACGCGCAGGTTGTACGCGCGCCGTACGTCGGCGCCGAACTTGATCGTGTGGTTGCCCCACGTCTTGATCATGTTGCCGACGATTTGCCACTGCTGCTCGTCCTGGTCCAGCGGACAGTTGCACCGGTTCACGTCGAGGCCGGAGCCGAGATTGAACCCCGGTCCGCCCGCAACTGTGATTGCCGGCATGCCCGAGGTAAAGCCCGTATCGAGGTTCAGGCCCGGGATCCCGGCGTCGGCCGCGGGCGTCGTCCCATAGTCGAATGGCAGCACGTTGACGTCGTAGCGGAACCAGCCGAAGCGAAGATCAGCGAGCAAGGTTGGGGAGATCGTGTGATCGAGCCCCCACGCGATGCTCTGGTTGCGCACGTCCGAGGTGCCGCCCAGAGACACCAGCTCCTTGCCGCCGGCCGCGCCGAACGCCGTGGGCCCATCGCTTCTGAAGTCGCTCAGGCTGTACCGCCCAAACGTGTTGACACGGTCGTTCAGCCTGCCATCGATCCGAACGTTATAGGAGTTCTCGGTGAATTCCTCAGAGCCGGAGGCGATGAAGTTGTCGCGGGTGCCGCTCTCGGTTCCTGGCGCATTCGGCAGCGGGACCGGCTCGAGGAGCGCCAAGGCCTGAGGCGACAGTCTGTCCGCGGGAATCCGGTTTCCCGCGAACGGCGCGCGCCCCTCTGATGTGCCGGGCGATCCCGTTGCCGGATCGAAGATCTGATTCGTATATGCGCTCAGATCACCACGCCGGGCGGCTTCGGTCGGCACCGTCAACAGTTGTGAGCCGCCTTGCCTGTTGCGCGTGCCCTGATAGTCACCGAAGAAGAACCAACGGTTTCGCGTGATTGGTCCGCCGAGGCTTCCACCGAACTGGTTCCGACGCGTATCAGGAATGAACTGGTCCTCCGTGCCCGCAATCGGCTGCGACTGCGTGAATGGGTCGCGGGCGCGCGTCGCATCGTCCTGATTCAGCTCGAACAGGCTGCCGTGGAGCTCGTTGGCGCCGGACCTCGTGCGCATCGACACGACTCCGGCCGTTGCCTGTCCGAACTCTGCCTCGTAGTTCTGCGACGTCACCTTTATCTCGGCGAGGCTCTCGAGCGTCGGATTGATGACGATGATGCCGAGGAGCGGGTCGCGGTTCTCGGTGCCGTCGAGCTGATAGCCGGTCCCGCCGAAGTGCTGCCCGTTGACCTGAATCTGGATGGATCCCTGCGGGTTCTCGGTGGCCGCATGCTGCCACTGCAGCCGTTGTGTTCCGGGCGTGAGAAGCAGGAATCTCGTGGAGTTTCGATCGAGCACGGGCAAGTCGGTGATCTGCCTGGACTCGAACGTCGTGGCCACATCCGCACGATCCGACTTCAGCAGCGGAGCACCGCCGGTGACGGTCAGCTCCTCGGCGAGCTCACCGACCTCCATCGTGAATCTGATGGGCGTCTGCGTGTCGACGCTCACGCTCACACGCGGCACGATCGCCGCTCGAAAGCCGGCCAGCTCCGCCTTGACTTCGTAGATGCCAGGTAGCAGTCGCTCCTTGAGGAAGCGGCCTGCCTCGTCTGTCACGACGATGTCGACGGTTCGACGCTCGGTGCTGGTGAGGGTAACGGTGACGCCCGGAAGCACCGCGCCGCTCGTGTCCGCCACGGTGCCGCTGATGCTCCCGTACACGGCCTGAGCAACTGTTGGCGTGGGCATGGCGGCCACGCACGCCGCCGCCGCGATGCAGATCAGAACGCTGCGCGCCAGGTCCGGCGACGGTCGGTCTGACCGCCCGTCTTTCGACGACCATCGTCCACCATTGCACACCTCCGCGCGTGCCGCATGCGCGTCGGGGAGACAACGACGGCCCTGGTTCTCGGAAATCGCGGTGCCGAAAACAAGGACTGTCGACACGGTCCCCGTTTTCTCGAATGCGAGCTTTGACACCGTATGCTATGCACGCACCGCCATGGAGTCAAACCGATTCGTCCCCATGCGCGCGCTGACTTCGGCTGGGTCTCGCTCGAGTCGCTCGGTTGGCCGCCAGAGCCGGCCTACAGCACGTCGCCCATGAGGCGCTTGGTTGGCTTGACGAGCAGGAAGAGGCCCAAGGCCGCCACGAGCATGACGCCAGCCACGGTTCCAAACAACGTCGGCAACGGGAGCGTGCTAAAGAAGCCGGCCGCCCACCCGGCCAGCTTGTTGCCGAGCGCGTTCGACAGGAACCAGACACCCATCATCGCGCCGACGATCCTGACAGGCGCCAGCTTGGTGACCACGCTCAACCCGACGGGGCTGAGACACAGCTCGCCGAGCTCGGTCACGAACAGCGCGAGCACCAGCCAGGCTGGGCTCACACGAACGCCCTCGCCGCTCTGTGCGATCGTCGCCGCGGGCACGAGCACCAGGAAGGCGAGCCCGGCGAACAACAGACCGTAGGCGAACTTGGCCGGCGATGAGGGTTGATGTCGTCCGAGGCGGATCCACCACCAGGCGAACACTGGCGCGAGCAGGATGACGAACAAGGGCTGTACGGATTGAAACCAGGACGATGGGAACGACACACCGAAGACGGAGAGCCTGGTATAGCGATCGGCGAACAGGTTCAGCGTGGAACCGGCTTGCTCGTAGGCGCCCCAGAAGAGCGCCGCGAACAGGAACAGGATAACGATCGCGCCGATGCGCTTCCATTCGGCCGGCGTGAACGCGACGGACATGGCGGGTGTCTCCGCGGCCGGCCGCTCGGGCTGAGCGGCAATACGGTTCAACGCCGGCGCGAGATGACGCTTGCCCCGCACGTACTGAACGAGCCCGAGCGCCATTCCCACCCCGGCCACGGCGAACCCGGCGTGCCAATCGACGCGCTGGGCCAGCCACCCCGCAATCAACGGGCCGATGAACGCCCCGAGGTTGATTCCCATGTAGAAGATGGAAAAGCCGGCGTCTCGTCGAGCATCGCTCTGTTCGTACAGCGATCCGACCAGCGTGCTGACGTTCGGCTTCAGCAGGCCCGTGCCGATCACGATGAGCGTGAGCCCCGCGTAGAAGAAGGGCAGGGGGGGAAAGGCCAGCGTAAAATGCCCCAGGGCGATGATGATCCCACCGACGAGGACGCTTCGGTATTGCCCGAGCCAGCGATCCCCGACAATGCCGCCCAGGATTGCCGCGGCCCACGCGCTCCCGGTGTACGTGCCGTAAATCGAGGCGGCGTCGCGATCGGCGAACCCAAGCCCGCCCGACGCCACCGGGGCCGTCATATAGAGGATCAAGAACGCGCGCATGCCATAGTAGCTGAAGCGCTCCCACATCTCGGTGAAGAACAACGTGGCGAGGCCTCGCGGCTGCGCGGTGAACGATGCGGGATGTGTCGCGCCTGGCAACATCTGTCTGCTCGCGATCGATGTCTCGGACGCCGTCGTCGGAATACTCGGCCGCTCTCGTGGTCCTGGGATTATGGATCGGACGCCGCGTCCGTTCTCGCCGAGATCGTGACACGCTGGGCGCTCCTCGGGCGCCACGTCGCTCCCATTACCGGGGCTCAGTGCGCTCGGGCCCTTGAGGAGCTCCGTCGAGTGGGATGAGCCGCCAGTCGCCGAACGCGAGCTCCCGCGCCGCAAACTGATGAATCACCACGCGCTTGCCAGCCAGCGGGTCGGCGCCGCCACCGAGCCGCCGGTGCACGATCGCGCGAGTGGCCGCCGCGCCGTCGTCGTTCTGAACGATCCGGTCGATCGGCCGCTGCAGCCCGAAACTGAGCTGCTCGGCGAAGCCGGCGGCGCTGCCCCAGCGCATCGACGCGAGCGAGTAGATGTTGGTGAAGCTGTCGCCCAACCGGAGGACGTCTGCCGAGGGAGACGACCGCCAGGGGCGATCATCGGGCTCCACCACGCGCCGCAGCCAGATCGATTCCGGCGGGTACGAGCTGAAGACCATTCAAGTGTGCGCGTCGCGGCGCCTTGGAAGTATATGGCAGCGGCATGCAGGGGCCGCGCGACGTCCCAACCGCCCGATGAACAGCGCTACCGCTGGTTCCGGGAATCCGCTGCCTGCGAGGGGTCGGCCGCGCCACTCTGGAGCTTCCCGAGCTCCGCGGCCGTGACTGGCGTCGATGGGCCGTGGAACAGCGCGTTGAAGAGCAGCTTGTAGGTAGCGCGCGTCTGCGCCCGGAAGTGGACCTGCGTCCCGAGCGTGACGACATAGCCACGGCCGACGCGGAAGGCGACGACGTTGGCCTGGTCGCGCAGGAGGTCTTCGCCAAGCAGCCATCCGCTTTGGAGGATCGGGCCCTTCGCCGGGTAACGCGCCACGACCTCGGGCCGGACGTCGAACGACGGTGTGAGGCGATACGCCTGATCCGATTCGAAGAACACGGGCCAGGAGGGCGGCATGCCGAAGCCAATCGGATGGTCGACGTCGAAATCGTTCTGGAGGAGCGACCCTGGGCAGTAGAACTGCGCTTCCGGCTCGATGACCCGCTCGCGCAGCGTCGTGGCCAGCCGCGCCGGGCTGGAGAAGGTCTCGCGCAGCACCTGGTTCGTTTCCTCCGTTGTCGCCGGCTTGCCGGGCGCCTCCTCTTCGCCTGGTCCCCCCCGGCGTCGTCGGCTCGACTCGGGCAGCACGTTTTCAATCGGGAGATCGAGGAGCGCGCGCGCCGTCTCCACCGAGCTGCCGGTGGCGACCAGCGTGCCCCCATCGCGCACCCATTGCGCGAGCTTCTTCCAGCCGTCCTCGCCCACGCCGTACGCCCACTCCCACGTCTTGTCATGCGTTGCGGGGTCGAGGCCGTCGACGATGGTCTCGCGGCTGATCCCGCTCGGCAGAACGATGGTGTCGTAACGGTCGGCGAGGTCTCCGGCGAAGTCGGTCAACGATAGCGTCTCGTGGCTCACGCCGTACTGCTCGAACGTCCATTGGAGCCATCCACCCGGCATGTTGTCCGCGCCACGCCACAGGCCAATCCGCGTCGGCGACTTCAAGCGGAACCCTGCGACCGAGAGCGGGTCGTCTGCGCCAATCACTTCGAGCCCGGTCTCGCGCGCAACCGCTTCGAGAATGGTGCGCGCGGCATCGGAGGCCGGCGTCACCCAGCTGCCGGCCGCGAGCGTCCGACCGTTGAGCGCCGTCTCGGACGCCGTACGGAAGAGAGGGATGGCCGCCTTCTGCAGACGCGCTGCCGCGACGAAGCCGGCATTCGATTCGGGCCCGAACACGTACGCCCAGCGCGGCGACGCCGGAAGGGGCGACTGGTCCCGTTCGAGATTCGTGACGCGCTCGAGCGAGGCGTGAAACGGCTCAGCGATGGGGTCGACCGCGACGCCCATCAGGTATCCGAGCGTGTGGGCCGTCACGTCGTACGGCGGCTTCGGCGGGCCGCCGGGGAAGAGCCGCAGATCCGGGTAGACCTGCTTCTCGAGCATGGTCTTTGCAAACGCGCCGTAAGGCTGCGCGAGACGGATCACATACGATCCCGCGGCGTACGACTTACCGCCCGCCTGGAAGGGGCTCGCTGCTCGCTCGATCTCGACCGCGCCTGTGTGCAGGATGTCGAGGAGCTCGTACGTCGCGAGCGGATCGCGCTGATCGGCCGGCACGACGAAGGCGTACGGGGCGCCACTCCAATTCACCCAATC
>JBOGIN010000341.1:0-2443 GCA_050742275.1 Vicinamibacteraceae bacterium | reverse complement strand
CCTTTTCACCATGAGTGAGCCTGGCGACTTCACATCACGAATCGTGTCTGTCGAGATTCAGGGACTTCGGTACGCCGTCAAAAGCGACCTGTCGGCCGACTACGTCGCCCGCCTGGCGGCGTATGTCGACGGCAAGATGCAGGCCGCGGCCAACCAGGTACCGATCGGCGAATCAACCAAGTTGGCCGTCGTGGCCGCGCTCAACATCGCCGACGAGTTCTTCCGCAGTCGCGACGAAGATCAGAGCAACGCGAACGAGCTCCTGCGGCGCGCGGCGGATCTCGAGCGCCTCATCGACGAAGCGCTGAAGGAGTAATGCGGCTCGCCGGTGTTGTGTTGTAAGATGGGGTTGCCTGCGGTGCAGGTGATGGACGGACAGTCGTCTTGGGCCAACACTTTCTCACAAGTGAGCCGCGACGCCGCGTGGTGTGCAAGCCTCTGTGAGAGGAAGCCTAAAGCGCGGCTGAAGGCAGCGGCTCCACCTGCGATCGCAGGTTCAAACGACGTCCCCACACGGCACCGCGGGCGCTGCCTCCTGAATCTTCCAGGCCCATGCTCCGGCCTGCTCCCTCGACGCAACACCAGTCCTCATGGCCCCATCCGATTCCGCTGGACCGACCGGTGCAACCGTCGCTGAGGTCGGCGAGCAGGCAATCATCGACTGGATCCGCCGCGTAGCCCCGCCCGCGCCGCCCGAGATCATCGCCGGCATTGGCGACGATGCCGCTGTGCTGGACTCTGTCCGCAATCACGTTGCCGTGGTGACGACGGACTCCCTGGTCGAGGAGGTGCACTTCCAGCGTCGCTGGAGCACGCCGTCCGATGTGGGCGCGAAGGCGCTGCTGGTCAACCTCAGTGATCTGGCAGCCATGGGCGCCCACCCGCACGCCGCGCTGCTCTCTCTCGGCCTGCCGGCTCCGCTTTCGTTCGCCGCGCTCGTCGCGCTCGTCACCGCGTTCGTGAAGGTGGCGCGCGCGAGCCGTATGGGGGTCGTGGGTGGCAACGTCAGTCTCAGTCCAGGGCCTCTGTTCGTCGACGTCACCGCCATTGGTGCGGCGAAGCGTCGAAAGCTGCTCTATCGTCATGGCGCGCGGGTCGGAGACTCCCTGTTCGTCACCGGCTCGTTGGGTGGAGCAGCGGCCGGCCTGCTCTGGCTCCAACGAGCCGGAACCGTCGAGCGTACGGATTCTTGGCAGCCCGGGGTAGAATCATCCTTTCCGTCGGCGCAAGGGCAAGGCAGCATCGAAGCTGAGCCATTCATGGCCCTGGAGCCGGCGGTCGCTCCGGCACTGCGGCGCTACTTGCGGCCCGACGTCCGGAGTCGAATCGGGCAATCCGTGGGCCGCGCTCGCGCCGCAAGCGCGTGCGTCGATCTCAGTGACGGCCTCGCGGATGCGCTCCGGCAGATGGCTGCGGCCAGTGGGGTTGGCGTCCAAGTCGACGCTGACGCGATTCCCGTCGATGCCTCCGCGCGGGAGGTCGCCGCGCGGTTGAGCGCGGCCCCTCTGACCTTGGCGCTCTCTGGCGGCGAGGATTACGAGCTGCTGTTCGCCGTTCCTCAGCGCTCGACACGTCGCTTTCTGGCAACCGTCGCGGGTGCGGGACGCGTGGCAGTGACGCGGATCGGCCGAGTGGTTCCATCACCTGCACTCGATCTCATGCGGAACGGACGGGCCGAGCCGCTGCCCGGTGCGTATCGGCATTTTACTGATGCTTCTCGCGAGCTCCTTCAAACGGCGGATCGTGGTGGCGGCCGGGGCGATCCTGGGCTTCTGCCTGCTCTATGAGGGAACCATCCTCGACTCGCGCTACGCGCCGAGCCGAGTGGAGTCGCCGAAGCGGACGGCTCCAGCCACCCTCGGCACGCGCCTGCGCTTCAGCGCGACCGCTTACTGCAAGGGAAGGACGACGGCCTCCGGCACCACGGTACGCCGGGGCATCGCCGCCGCAGATCCAGACCTCTTGCCGGTTGGCTCGGTGATCCAAGTCGACGCGTCGAGCGCACGGTACAACGGCGTCTACACCGTCATGGACACGGGGCCAAGGGTGCAGGGTCGGCAGGTCGATCTCTACATGTGGAGCTGCCACGAAGCGCTTCGATTCGGCCGCCGCCCGATCAAGCTCACGGTGCTTCGGCTGGGTTGGAGCCCCGGCACGAGCGGCACGGAGCGCGCCAAGGAGCTCTTCCACCGCCGCGAGCGCGAGGTGATGCTGGACCGGGCAGCCCACGAAGAGACCACCACGAAGGCCCCCGAGGGTTAGTCGCCGCGCCCCGCGACGTTCGCCGTCACCTCCTGCTCCTTGTATTGCAGTTGATACAGCTTGTAGTAGATACCGCGGCGCGCCAACAACTCTTGGTGCGTGCCCGCCTCGCGCAGCTCTCCCTTGTGAAGCACGAGAATCTTGTCCATGTCCTGGATCGTCGAGAGGCGATGCGCGATGG
>JBOGIN010000340.1:0-5099 GCA_050742275.1 Vicinamibacteraceae bacterium | reverse complement strand
CGGGTTCTTCCAGCTCGTGGCGCTCCTGCGGGGTCGCTACACCGTACGTGCCGAGCTCAGCGGGTTCAAGACCGTCGAGCGTGGCGACCTTGTCCTGGATCCAAACCAGGTGCTCGACCTCAGCGATCTCACGCTCGAGCTGGGAGCCATCACCGAGACCGTCGACGTCCAGGCGCAAACGCCGGTCATCGAGACCGGCACGAGCCAGAAGTCCTACACCATCTCCGACGTCCAGGTCCGGGAGCTGAGCCTGAACGGCCGCGATTTCACCTCGCTGCTCAAGACCCTCCCGGGCGTGGCCACCAACGAGACCGGCTTCCTCCTTCGCTTCAACGCCACCACCGGCTTCAACGTGAATGGGCTCCGCGACAGCATGAACAACGTCATGCTCGACGGCACGCCCAACACCGACACCGGGGCGAACGATGGGCAGTACACACAGCTGAGCCTGGATGCCGTGGGCGAGTTCAAGCTACAGACCTCCAGCTACAACGCGGAGTTCGGACGCAACCCCGGGGCGCTCATCACGGCAACCACCAGGAGCGGCGGCCAGCAGTTCAGGGGCACGCTGTACGGCTTCCGGCGCGACGGCCGGTGGGATGCCGTTCCGCATGACTCGCTCACCGGAGAGCGGGTGCCGCTCGACTACAACCAGGGCGGCGGGAACTTCGGCGGCTGGGTGCCAATTCCCGGAATCTCCAGCGCCAGCAACAAGAAGCTGTTCTTCTTCTTCAACCACGAGTCGACCCGCGCCGACCGGCCCGCCGAATCGATTCTCGAAGTGCTGCACCCGGACCTTCTCGCCGGCGACTTCCGCAGGCTCCTGCGCTTCAACGACGATGGCACGCCGGTGACGTTCGAGGGGACGAACCTGAACGTCGGCACGGTGTTCAAGCCGGGCACCATCGTCCGCGACTCGGCAAACGCCATCATCGGTGGCGAGCCGTATCCGAACAACATCGTCCCGGGGTCGGCGTGGAATGGCAACGCACAGGGCTTCCTGAACGTCTTGAACCAAATATACGACCAAGTGGATATGTCGCGCGGCGAGGCGGTCCCCGGCACGCCTCAGCTCCTCCGGGTCCCCTTCGACGTGGTGAACGAGTTCAGCAAGGACCAGGAAGTGCTGCGCGTCGACTACCAGGCGTCTGCCACCACGAGCATGTTCTTCCGCATGGTGCTCGACGCGCAGCGGGAGGGACAGCCGCGTGGCATCTTCTCGACGCAGACGTTCCCGGTGATCCCCATGTTCCGTGAGAAGCCGGGACAGAGCTACTCGTTCAACCTCTACAACGTCGTGTCACCCACCGTCACGAATGAGCTGATCATCGGCGTGACGAACCTGGATCAGGTGGTGGACAAGTTCGAGGACGTGCCGGCTGATCGCTACGACCGCGATCTCCTGGGATTCACGATGGGTGATCTGTATCCGGTCGGGGCGCACGGCGGACCGGTGAATCCATACAACAAGTTCCCGAACTTCACCTGCGGCGAGGGCTGCGCCTTCTCTCCGTTTCCGTTGACGTGGCGATCGGAAGCTCCTGAGATCGCCATTACCGACAACGTCACCTGGCAGCGGGGCGCGCACACCTACAAGACCGGTCTCTTCTTCAACATGGCGTTCAAGGCGCAGCAGCCGTCGTGGAACATGGGGACGCTGGACTTCAATCCCAACGAGCAGAACATCAACGAGACGAACTACGGTCTGGCCAACTTGCTGCTGGGCAACTACACGACCTATCAGCAGTCGGACGGCATCTACTACGGTGATTTTCAATACGTCGGGGTCGAAGGCTACGCGCAGGACACCTGGCGCATGAGCCCGCGCCTGACGCTGGACTACGGCCTGCGCCTCTCGTACCTTGGTCCGACCTACACCACCGGAGAGTTTCTGCAGAACTACTTCGTTCCGGAGGCATACGATCCGTCTCGAGCGGTGGACATCTTCACCGGAGGTGGCGTGCTGCGCGGCAGCGTCATCCCGGGAAGCGGCGATCCGTTCAACGGCATGGTGGAGGAAGGCTCGTCGGGCCTCTCCAAGGGCGGCATCGAGGGCACGATCGACTTCGCGCCGCGCGTCGGTCTCTCCTGGGATGTCAAGGGCGACGGACAGACGGCGGTGCGGGCAGGGGTCGGCATCTTCTACGAGCGCTTTCGCCAGAACACGCTGAACTTCGACGGCTTGGGCAGCCCGCCGCTCAGCTATACCCCCCGCCTCTTCGGCGGCAACGTCGACGATATCGCGCCGGAGCTGGTGAGCGCCGGCGTGCGATTCCCGGTGGGCACGGTAGGCGTCGCCCGCGAAGGTCACCCGCCGCGCGTGTACTCCTGGTATGCGGGTGTCCAGCATCAGCTGCCGTGGAACTTCGCGATTGACGCCTCGTACATCGGCAACCGGGGCGCGCACCTCGCCTATCAGCGAAACATCAACCAACTTCCGCTCGGCTACACGATCGAGAACCCCCCGCCTGATGGCGTGAACGACGCGGCTCGCCCTTACCGTGGCTTCACGAACGTGACAATCGTCGAGTTCGGTGCGGAGAGCGACTACCACGCACTGCAAGCACGCCTCACCCGCCGCTTCGGCGACCGCTTCACGGCAAACGTCGGCTACACGCTGTCGCGCGCACGAAGCCACGTCGACGCCGACAACACGACCATCGACTACTTCCTGGATCTGGAGCGCCAGTGGGGGCTCGCCGGCTTCGATCGGCTCCAAATGCTCACGCTCGACTACGTCTATGAGCTGCCCGACATCGGCACCAGGTGGGTGAACAACGCGGTGGGGCGCGTGCTGCTCGATGGCTGGCAGATCTCCGGTATCAGCCGCTTCTGGAGCGGCAGGCCGCTCACGATTACGTCGAACGGCAACCCGGGCACTACGGGTGGTGGCGTGCGCGCCGAGCACCTCGGCGGCGACCTCTACCCGGACGAGCGCACGCGTGATGTCTGGTTCAATCCGCTTGCCTTCGGCCGGCCGGCCGATGGTACGCTCGGCACCACGCCCAAGGGCTTTCTCCGAGGCCCCGGCATCAACCAATGGGACATCTCGCTGTTCAAGAACACGCGCGTGAGCGACGGCGTCACGATTCAATTCCGGCTCGAGACCTTCAACGCGTTCAATCAGGTGCAGTACGATGGCATCGCGACGGGCATCGACGTCCCCAACGCCGGTCAAGCCGTGACGGCCGGAACGCGGGGCGACACCGGCCGCGTCACGACGTTTCGCGCACCACGCCAGATTCAGGCGGGGTTGAAGATTTACTTTTGAGGTTCACGCTGTTGCTAGTCGCCGCGGTTGGCGGCGCCGCCCTCGCCCAGACGCCACCCGGCTCTCCCGCGGGCGGCGCGAGCACGGCAGGTGTGTTTGCCCCGGTGAAGGACAAGGAAGCACGGCCGATCACCGCTGGTGGCTTCGTCGAGGGTGCGCCTGTCGTGTTCGAGGACCGCACACGCGGCTCCGGCCTGGACCGGTTTCGCCATGTTTCCGGCTCTTCGGAAAAGCGCTTCATTCTGGAAGCGCCGTCCGGTGGCGTCGCGCTCGTCGATGTCGACAATGACGGCTGGCTCGACGTCTATCTTCTGAACGGGAGCACGGTCGAAGCTCTCGCCGGGCGTGCCGCGGCGCCGCGCGCGATGCTGCTCCGAAACAACGGCGATCTGACCTTCACAGACATCACAACCCGCGCCGGCGTGGCCAACGAGCGATGGGGGTTTGGTGTCGCCGCGGGCGACATCGACAACGACGGCTGGATCGATCTCTACGTGACGAACTTCGGCCAGAACCGCCTCTATCGCAACGACCGAGACGGCACGTTCAGCGATGTCGCCGCCAGGATGGGAGTTGCGGACGAGGGTTGGTCGACCGGCGCCAGTTTCGGCGACTACGATGGCGACGGCCGACTCGATCTCTTCGTCGCTGGCTACGTCGATGTGGATCCGCGCCGCCCGCCAACGCCGACCGAGCTGCCAGACGGGGGCTCCTCGTGCTCGTATCGCGGCGAGCCGGTCATGTGCGGCCCGCGCGGCCTCGAGGGAACGCCCGATCGTCTGTATCGCAACGCGGGCTCCCGCTTCGTCGACGTGACCAGCCGGGCCGGCGTCGCCGATGCCGAGCGTTACTATGGATTCGCGGCGGCGTGGGCCCATGTCGACGATGACGAGGCGCTAGACCTGCTGGTGGTCAACGATTCGACGCCGAACTACCTCTATCGGAACCGCGGAAACGGCACGTTCGAGGAGGTCGGCTTCCCATCCGGCTTCGCGCTGAATGAGGAAGGGCGCGAGCAGGCTGGCATGGGGCTCGCCATCGGCGACTACGACAACGACGGCGACCTCGACACGCATATCACGAACTTCTCGGACGACTCGAACACCCTTCGCCGAAACGACGGACGAGGCGCCTTTGTCGACGTCACCGTGCAGAGCGGCCTGCGCGCGCCGACCATGCCGTTTCTCGGCTGGGGGACCGGCTTTCTCGATGTCGACAATGACGGGTGGCTGGACCTGTTCGTGGCAAACGGCCACCTCTACCCCGAGGTCGATCGATTCGATTGGGGCATGACCTGGGCACAGCGTCCCCTGCTCTTCCGCAACCGCAGCGGGAAACGCTTCGAGGAGGTGGCAGCCGCACCCGGCAGTGGGCTGGCCACGCTGGCGTCGGCACGCGGCGCGGCGTTTGGCGATCTCGATCGGGACGGCCGGATCGATGTGGTTTTGAACAACCACGACGGGCCGCCGGCATTGCTGCACAACGTCTCGACTGCCGGCCATTGGTTGTCGCTCAGGCTGATCGGTGGTCCAGGAGGCCGCCGCGACGCCATTGGGGCGTCGGTGACCCTCGAGGCTGCCGGCGCGACCTGGCGGCGCGACGTCGTGAGCGGCGGCAGCTACTGCTCGCAGTCGGATCTTTCCGTGCACGTGGGACTGGGCCGCCACACGCGCATCGACTCGATCGTCGTCCGATGGCCAGGCGGAAACGAGGAGGCGTTTTCCGTGCCCGGGATCGATCGACACGTCACGTTGGTCGAGGGGCGCGGCCGAGCGCGGCGGGGCCGAGCCAAAGCGCCATGACACGACGCGGGCGGGCCTTGTGGCTC
>JBOGIN010000339.1:0-1627 GCA_050742275.1 Vicinamibacteraceae bacterium | reverse complement strand
GGCCTGCAGTCTGCCTTTGTCGATATCGGGCTCGAGCGCGATGGCTTTCTGTACGTGTCCGACGTGTTCAACACGCTCGGGGCCTTCGAGCGTGTCGAGTCGAACGACGAGGAGACGCCGGCCGTCGTCGCTGCCGAAACGGTTCCGGAGAACATCGAGCCTGCGAGCGGCGCGGCCAACGGCATTGCGGACGAGGAAGGCCCTCCGGGGGTAGGAGATGCCGAAGCCCGCGATCCGGAGAGGGAGGCAGCGCCAGCGCCTCCGTTGGAGCAGCGCGTGACAGACGTGGTGCCGGCGCTCGGCGGTGGGAGCGCCCAGGCGCGGCCCGATCGGCGCCGCTCAGCCGAGCGCGTGCCTCCGCCCAACATCGAGGACCTGCTGAGCGACGGCGAAGAAGTGCTCGTCCAGGTCGTGAAGGAGCCGCTGGGCACCAAGGGCGCGCGCATCACCTCGCACACTACCGTGCCGGGGCGGTTCCTGGTCTTCATGCCGACCGTCGATCACATCGGCGTGTCGCGGAAGATCGAGCAGCGCGAGGAGCGCCACCGTCTGCGGACCATCGTCCGGCAGTTCCGGGAGGCCACTAGTTTTGCGGGCGGCGTCATCATCCGTACGGCTGCGGCCGGCCGCCCCGAAGCGGACATCCTGGGGGATCTCGAGTACTTCCGGCAGGTGGGCGACGACATCCGCCAGAGGGTGGAAACGTCGCGGGCGCCGGCGCTGCTCCACCGCGAGCAGAGCCTGGTCGCGAAGCTGATTCGCGATCTGCTCACCGAGGAGTACGTGACGATTCGCCTGGACAACGCCAGCGAGCATCGCCGCGTCGTCCAGCTCGTCGAGCGCATCATGCCCTCGATGACATCCCGGATCAAGCTCTATACGGGCGCGTATCCAATCTTCGACGAGTACGGCGTTCGCAATGAGATCGACAAGGCGCTTCGAAGCAAGGTCTGGCTGAAATCCGGGGGGTACATCGTCATCAACCAGACCGAAGCGCTCGTGGCTATCGACGTCAATACGGGGCGATACGTCGGGAAGAAGACCACCGGACGACTGGAGGACACGATTCTCAAGACGAACCTCGAAGCCGTGAAGGAGATCGTCCGTCAGCTCCGCTTGCGTGACATGGGCGGGATCGTGGTGCTCGACTTCATCGACATGGAGGATAAGAAGAACCGCCTGAAGGTCTTTCAGACGTTGGAGCAGGAGCTTCGGAAGGACCGGTCTCCCTCGAAGGCGGTGCAGGTCTCCGACTTCGGGCTGATCATCATCACGCGCAAACGTGTCAAGCAAAGCCTCGAGCGGCTGCTGACCGATCCGTGTCCCTACTGCTCCGGATCGGGGGCGATCAAGTCACGGTCGACAATCTGCTTCGAGATTCTCAACGAGATGCGAAAGCTCGCGGGTGATCTGGACGGCGAGAGCGTGCTGCTGCGCGTCAACCCCGAGATTGCGCGCGCCCTCCGGGATGAGCAGCCGACCGTGCTGCGGGAGATCGAAGAGACGCTGGGTCGCAAGATCGTCCTGCGTCCCGATCTCACATTGCATCACGAACAGTACGATGTGATGGCCCTTTGGAGGTGAAGGCATCAGGGGGTAGGCGTCAGGGGTCAGCAGGCGTCAGGCC
>JBOGIN010000338.1:0-3681 GCA_050742275.1 Vicinamibacteraceae bacterium | reverse complement strand
GACCTAGGGTTCAGCCTCAAGCCCACCCACGCACCAGACGCCGCACCTCGATTATCTCACTGGCTCCAGCACCTCCACGCCCCGCATATACGGGCGCAGCGCCCGGGGCACCACAACACTGCCATCGCGTTGCTGGCCGTGCTCGAGCACCGCGATCAGCGTGCGTCCCACGGCAAGGCCGGAGCCGTTCAGCGTGTGGACGAACACCGACTTGCCGCCGCCGGCCGGACGATAGCGAATCCCCGCGCGCCGTGCCTGGAACGCCTCCGTATTGCTGCAGGAGGAGATCTCGCGGTATGTCTGCTGGCTCGGAAGCCACACCTCGATGTCGTATGTCTTCGCTGCCGCAAAGCCCATGTCGCCCGTGCAGAGGACGACCGTCCGATGCGGGAGATCGAGCCGCTTCAACACTTCCTCCGCATGCGCCGTGAGCGACTCCAGCTCGTCGTACGATTGCTCCTGCGTCGTGATCTTGACGAGCTCCACCTTGTCGAACTGGTGCTGGCGCATGAGGCCGCGCACATCCGTGCCGTAGGAGCCAGCCTCGCTGCGGAAACAGGGCGTATACGCCGCGTAGCGCAGCGGGAGCAGGGCCTCGTCGAGCGTTTCGGTGCGGTGCAGGTTCGTGAGCGGGACCTCCGCCGTTGGAATGAGATAGAGATCCCAGTCGCCCGCGATCTTGAACAGGTCCGCCTCGAACTTCGGCAGGTTGCCGGTGCCGCGCAACGCCGCGCTGCCAATCAGGAACGGCGGCTCGACCTCGACGTAGCCATGCTCGCGCGTGTGCAGGTCGAGCATGAAATCAATGAGTGCGCGCGCCAGGCGAGCCCCGCTCCCGATCAACACCGCGAAGCGCGATCCGGACATGCGCGCCGCGCGCTCGAAGTCGATGATGCCAAGCGCGGCCCCCAGGTCCCAGTGCGGCCGTGGCGTGAAGTCGAACGCCGGCAGCTCACCCCAGCGCCGCACCTCCCGGTTGTCGGCCGGCGCCTTCCCCACCGGTACCGTTTCGTGCGGCAGGTTCGGAATCGTCAGCAGCAGCGCCTCGCGTTCCGCCTCGATGCCACCGATCTCAGCCTCGAATCGCTTGATCGCCTCGGAGCGCTCGGTGTTCGCCCCGAGGAGCCCGCTCGCGTCCTCACCCGCGCGCTTCGCACGCCCAATGGCCTCACCGGCGCGCTTCTGCTCCGCCCGCAATGTCTCCATGCGTGGCAGGATGTCGCGCCGCGCCGTGTCGAGCGTCGCCAGCCGGGCAAGCGCCTCGTCGTTCCCGGGCCCGCGCGTCCCCAACCGTTGGCGGACCTCCTCGAAGTGACCTCGCAGTAACGTCGCGTCGAGCATAACGGGATTGTATAGGGAGTAGGAGTCGATTCAGGATTCGGGATTCAGATCGGGAAACAGGAAACAGGAAACAGGAAACGGGAAACAGAAACCCGGCCGACGGCGGCGGGAAGGCGGAAACCGCGGCATCTCCTTCCGGAAACGTACCTGATTCCCTTTTCCGCTACTATGGCTGTTGCCATGACTTCTACCGTTCGCAAAGCCGTCTTCCCCGTTGCCGGCCTGGGCACGCGCTTCCTCCCAGCCACCAAGGCGCAGCCGAAGGAAATGCTCCCCCTCGTCGACAAGCCAATCATCCAGTACGGCGTCGAGGAAGCAGTGGCCGCCGGCATCGATCACATCCTCCTCGTCACGGGACGTGGAAAGAACGCCATCGAGGACCACTTCGACGTGAACGTCGAGCTCGAGACATTCCTCGAAGCACGCGGCAAACAGAACCTCCTTCAGGAGATTCGTGCCATCTCAGATCTCATCAACGTCGCCTACGTCCGACAGGGCGAGCCGCTCGGCCTGGGGCATGCCGTCCTGGTCACACGCGACCTCGTCGGCGACGAGCCCTTCGCCGTCGTCTTGGCCGACGATGTGATCGATGCAGAGCCGGTGGCGATACAGCAGCTCACCGATGTCTTCGCGCGGGTCGGCGGGCCGGTCCTGGCCGTCGAGCAGGTGCCGCACGAGGAAATCGGCCGCTATGGCGTCATCGATGCAGAGCCGATTGGCGATGGGGTCTTCAAGATCCGCGACCTGGTGGAGAAGCCACCGCCAAACGAGGCGCCATCGGACCTCGGCATCATCGGCCGCTACGTGCTCACGCCGGACATCTTCGATGCGCTCGCCGCAACACGCGAGGACCGCACGGGCGAGATCCAGCTCACCAACGGCCTCCGTGCCCTTCTCAAAACGCGGCCCATCTATGCGTGCCACGTGAAGGGGACGCGCCACGATACCGGGAACAAGCTCGGCTTCCTGAAAGCAGTGGTCTACTTCGCGCTGAAGCGGCCGGAGCTGGCCGCGTCGTTCCGAGCGTACCTCGAGAGCCAGACCAAGCTGGACGCCGAGCTACGAGGACGATGAGGAGGGAGTGGACGCGCCGCCCGTCCCGGCACCCGTGTCGTTCTTGCTTCCGCCAGTGCTCTCGGCGCTCTTCTGGGCGCTGCTTTCGCTCTTGGCGCTCCCTTCGTCCTTGACCTGGGTGTCACTCTTGGAGCCGTTGTCTCTCGGCGTGCTCCCGTTGCCACCCTTCCGGGCATAGTCTGTTATGTACCAGCCAGTGCCTTTGAACTGGATGGCGGGTGACGAGAGAAGCTTGCGAATCGGTCCCGTGCACTTGGGACAATCTGCGAGGGGGGCGTCGGAGAATTTCTGGATGACCTCGAACCGGTGACCGCACTGTTCACACTGATACTCGTAGAGCGGCATAGTTATCTACCTGTACAGCCCATCAATTGTAGCCGGTCGATGGCCTGCGGCGCAACATGGTCGCCTATAGCGGCCGCGCAGCGCGCATGCCTGTTTCCCGTTTCCTGTTTCCTGTTTACTCCAGCGCTACCTCATCGTCGGCGGCACCCAGCAGCAAGCGCCGGTGCGCCGAAAACGGCAGCGTGCCCTGGCCCAGCAGCCGGTCGTGAAACTCACGGAGCGAGAAGCTGCTGCGCGCCTGACGCTTGTAGTCCTCGCGCAGCTTGAGGAGCATGAGCTTGCCAAGCGCGTAGGTGACGTATCCGGGGTCGAAGGTGCCGCGCTCCGCCTCCCGCCGGGCCGAGCCTTCCTCCAACAGCGCCTCCTCGCGGAAGAAGCGCACCCCCTGCTCGACCGACCAATCGTCGGTGTGAAGCCGCACGCCAACCACGAGACGCGCCAGCCGGACGAGCGCCTCCACGATCTGGCCGAGCGCGATGGCGGGATCCTGCTCCGCGAAACCGGCCTCGATCATCATGTGCTCGCCGTAATGCGCCCAGCCTTCGACGAACGACATCGGCGCCAGGAGCGCCGACCGCCGCTGCTTGGGGGACACCTGGCGCAGGTGCTGAAAGTGCAAGAAGTGCCCCGGATACGCCTCGTGCATCGAGATGGCCCAGAGGGTCGCGTCGCTGAAGTCGCGCAGGTGCTCCTCCTGGCGTTCCGGCGACCAGGCGGGATCGACGTCGGTGACGTAGTAGCTCGAGCGGAGAGGACGCGGCTCGAAGGGGCCAGGCGCCCAGAGGCTCGCAAAGGTCCATCGATAGAAGGGCGGCGTCGGCGCCACGTCCAGCGCCGCTTCGTCCGGCACCGACACGAGCTGGCGCGCTCGAAGAAAGTCGGCCAGCGACGCGACCTGCTCGCGCGCGCGCGTCACCACGT